>NZ_LWRX01000159.1:0-1838 GCF_001683835.1 Ralstonia sp. RL
GGAGGAAGTGATCGGCAAGACGCCGCACATGCTGCGCTCGGACGAAACCCATCCAGAAACCTACAAGCGCATGTGGGATACCCTGAAGTCGGGCAAGGAATGGACCGGCGAGCTGCACAACACCAAGAAGAACGGCGAGCTGTACTGGTGCCTGGAAACCATCTCGCCGCTGAAGAACGAGGCCGGCGAGATCACCCACTATGTCGCGGTGACCGAGGATATCAGCGAGCGCAAGCAGAACGAACAGACCATCCGCCACCTCGCCTTCCACGACCCGCTGACCGGCCTGCCCAACCGGCGCCTGTTCAACGACCGGCTGCAGCAGGCGATCGTCGCGCTGCAGCGCAGGAACAGCGCGTTCGCCCTGATGCTGCTCGACCTCGACCGCTTCAAGACCGTCAACGACACGCTCGGCCACGACATCGGCGACGCCCTGCTCAAGGCGGTCGCAGCGCGCCTGTCCGGCTGCGTGCGCCAGGGCGACACGCTGGCGCGCATGGGCGGCGACGAGTTCGCGCTGCTCAGCTTCGACGTCGGGCAGCCGGAAGACACCGGGCATATCGCCGGCAAGCTGGTCGACGCGCTCAAGGAACCGTTCCACCTGTACGGGCACGAGCTGTACGTGACCGTCAGCATCGGCGTGACGCTGTATCCGGCCGACGCCGCCGACGGCGACGCGCTGATCCGCAACGCCGACATCGCGCTCTACCGCGCCAAGGATTGCGGGCGCAACAATTTCCAGTTCTTCACCGAGGACATGAACGCCGCCATCATGCAGCGCCTGCAGCTGGAAAACAGCATGCGCTGGGCCATCGAGCGCGGCGAGTTCGAGCTGCATTTCCAGCCGCAGGCCGACATCGTCAGCGGCCGGATACGCGGCACCGAGGCCCTGATCCGCTGGCGCCATCCCGGGCTGGGCATGGTATCGCCGGCCAAGTTCATCCCGCTGGCGGAAGAGACCGGCATGATCGCGCAGATCGGCGAATGGGTGTTGCGCACCGCCTGCGCGCAGGCCAAGGCCTGGGAGCGCGCCGGCATGCCGATGCGGGTCGCGGTCAACCTGTCGGCGCGCCAGTTCCTGCAGGGCGACCTGGCCGAGACCATCGATGGCATCCTGCGCGAAATGGAGCTGCCGCCCTCCCTGCTGGAAGTGGAGCTGACCGAAGGCATCCTGATGGAAGACACCGAGCAGACCGCCGTCACCCTCGACAAGCTGCACCGCATGGGCGTGCAGATCTCGATCGACGACTTCGGCACCGGATATTCGTCGCTGTCCTACCTGAAGCGCCTGCCGATCCACGTGCTGAAGATCGACCAGTCGTTCGTGCGCGACATCCACACCGATGCCGACGACCGCGCCATCGTCACCGCCGTCATCGCGCTGGCGCACAGCATGAAGCTGGAAGTGGTGGCCGAAGGCGTCGAGACGCGCGAGCAGCTGGCCTTCCTGCGCCAATACGGCTGCGACGTGATGCAGGGATACCTGTTCAGCAAGCCGGTGCCGGGAGACGAGGTGCTGGCGCTGCTGACGGCCGATGTGCGGCTGAGCGCATGAACGGACACAGTAACTTCACGAGGAACTCCAATGACTCCACAACACGAACCAGCGATCACCGAACCTGCCTGCGAGCCGGAGTGGATCGCGCTCAACCACCTGTTTTCTTACTGCGCGAAAGCCAGGCGCACGCCCATGCAGGCGGGCGGCGAGCGCACGCCTGGCGAGGAAAGCGCGGGCTGCGCGCGCAAACGCTGCCTGTTCGGCGCGCCGCAAGGGTAATTCCTCCAAAGCGCCCTGCGCTATCCATCGAAGGCGCATACGGCCCGCCTCTCCTCCAGCG
>NZ_LWRX01000234.1:0-2540 GCF_001683835.1 Ralstonia sp. RL
GTGGCCAGGACCCCGCCGTAGGCGTGCGCGGCATCGACGCCAGCGTGTCGGCGTACCTCCTCGAAGTACAAAAACTGAATTTCAGAAACGGATTTCTGAATTTCAGAAATCCAGCGCCGAAAGCGCAGGAAGCGCATGCCGCCGCCTTCGAAGCGTTGTGGCCGGAAGCAGGCAGCGCCGCTGGTGATGTGGCCGGTGCCATCGCGCAGCGCCCAGCCGGTGGTGGTGCCCAGGTCCAGGGCCAGGATCGTGGTGTGCATGGTGTCAGTCCTCGTTCGGTGGGGACTGACGCATCCGACGCACGATATCGATTACTCCCGTGAGGCGCGCGCACGCGCACGCGCGTAGAGACTTACGATGTACAGCGTCAGATGCGTCAGTCCGGCAGGGGGTCATGGGTGTTCAGTCGTCGGCATAGGGGGTGTAGGCGGGCTGCGTCGGGTGCTTGAGGCCCACGCCACGAAAGCCCCGGATGCCGGCGGCGTTGCGCCATTTCTCGACGCCGCGGGTGATCAAGAGGTCGGAGAAGCGGCGCTGCGAGCCGACGAACTCGCCAGCGGCCTCCGCCCACTGCTTCCAGTCGCTGAACAGTTCGGCCGTCAGCGACTTGGCATTGGCCTCGCGCACGCAGCGCTCGTCGAGCCAGCGGCCCAGCGCGTCCTCGGCTTCGAAGTACTCTTCGGTGGCGGCCACCACCTGCGGCGGCGGATCGAGCCGGCCCAGGCGCTGCCAGGCCAGGCAGCCCTCCAGCGCCCAGGCCAGGATCCCGTCGCGCTCGGCGAGCAACTTGTGCTGCAGGTGTTTGTCCCGCCGCTCGGGCGGCACGGTGATCGTGAAGGGGATCAGGTGCAGCCGGCGCTTCATGGCCTCGTCGATGTTGCGGATGGCGGGCTTGTGGTTGCCGGCGACGAAGAGCTTGAACTGCGGCCAGAACTCGAAGAAGTCTTGCCGCATGAACCGCGCGGAGATCTTGTCGCCGCCCGTGAGGCTCTTGACCTTGGACTCGGCCCAGCGCCGCCCTTGCTCGGTTTCGATCGCCGCTACGAAGCGCGCGCCGCGCAACCCCGCCATGTCGGTCGGATGGCGGTCGGTACGCGTCTCCATGAAGGTGTCCATTGGCGCGTTGGCGGCGTAGTCGCCCAGGATCGTGGCCAGGGTGTTGACGAACACCGATTTGCCGTTGGCGCCGGTGCCGTAGAGGAAGAACAGCGCGTGCTCCTGGGTGGAGCCGGTGAGCGCATAGCCCGCCATGCGCTGCAGATAGGCTTGCAGTGCCGCATCGCCGCCGGTCACTTCGGCGATGAACTGCCGCCAGGTCGGGCAGTCGCCGCCGGGCGTGGCGGTCGTGATCTTGGTCATGCGGTCGGCGCGGTCGTGCGCGCGCATGCGGCCCGTTCGGAGGTCGACCACACCGCCTGGGGTGTTGAGCAGCCAGGGATCGGCGTCCCACTCGGCGGTGGTCGCGGCGTGGCGGCGGTCTGCGCGAGCCAGGCGTTCGACGCCGCCGACGGTGCCGGAGGTGGCCAGCTTGGCCGCCAGCTTGGGGTTGTCGGCCTGGAGGGCCGCATGTCGGCAGACACCGCGGATCAAGTCGGTGGCCGCCAGCGTCTCCTCGTTGCGCCAGCGCCGACCGTCCCACACCAACCAGCGGCCCCAGGCCGCCACGTAGCGCCAGTCGCGGTGGTAGCGCCGGGTGAAGGCCAGCGCCAGGGCATCTTCGGTGCCCCACACCGATTCATCCGCGCCGATCACCGGCTCGCCGGGGTCCGCAATGTCATGCACCTGCACACGCGGACCGTGGGCGAGGAAGGCCGCGACGTCGAAGCCCTCCATCACGGCGTCCGCCGCGTCCCAGCCGTCCGCCGCTTCCTCGGGCGGGTACAGGATGTGGCAGGTCTTCGCGCCCGCCGACAGAATCGCCTGGGCCGCCTGCACGGCGTACTCCCAGCCCGGCTTGTCGCGGTCAGGCCAGACCAAGACGGCCTTGCCCGCCAGCGGCGACCAATCGGTCTTGTCCACGGGCGCATTCGCCCCGTGCATCGCGGTGGTGGCGCACACGCCGGCGTCGATCAAGGCCTGGGCGCATTTCTCGCCCTCGACCAGCACGACCTGGGCGGCGTCCTGGATCCCCGGCTGGTTGTACAGCGGCCGCGGCTCGGGCGGGGCCATCTTGCGCCGTTTGGCGTCCCAGGGCCGGAACTCCTTCTTGCGCCCGGGCGGGTCGTAGCGGTAGACGACGGCGATGAGCTGCCCTTGTGCGTCGAGGTAGTCCCACTTGGCGGTGGCCGGGCCGAGGTCATCGACCGGCGCGTCCTTCTTGCGCGCACGCGACGCGACGGGTCGAGCACGACCGATCAGGTCCGCGGCGGCTTCGAGCACCCGATGGAACTCGGTGTGCGTATCGAGGCCGTGATGGGCGGCGATGAGGTCGAAGACGTCGCCGCCCTCACCCGTGGCACGGTCGGTCCACAGGCCGGCCTTGTCGCCGGCAAGCACCACTTCCAGGCTGTCGCCGGGGCTGCCCAGCACGTCGCCGATGA
>NZ_LWRX01000067.1:0-787 GCF_001683835.1 Ralstonia sp. RL
CGTCGGTACCGCCCTCGGCTACCTGCGCTTCCGCTTCCCGGACATTGCCTGGCAGGCAGCGCACGCCAATCTGGCCAAACTGTACGACAAGCTGATGCAGCGCCCGGCTTTCGCGGACACCGTGCCGCACGACTGAGCCCGCCGGGCATCAGGCCATCGGGGCGCCCGGACCGGCGCCCTTTTTCTCGCAAAAGATTTTTCGAACCGAAACCCGGTCAGCCGGTCTTTTTCTGCACCAGGTCAACGCGAGACAAGCCCATGCTCACCCCGCCCAACGACACCACCCCCACCGACCTGATCGCCCATGCGCTGACGATCGCCCTGGGCGCCCGCGACCACTACACCCGCATCCACTGTGACCGGGTGGTCGAACTGTCGCGCGCACTGGGCCAGAAAATCGGCCTGAGCCATGCGGAACTGGCCGGCCTGACACTGGGTGCCCGCTTCCACGACATGGGCAAGATCGGCATCCCGGACACCATTCTGCGCAAACCGGACAGTTTCGATAGCGCCGAGTGGGCCTGCATGCAGCAACACGTTCTGATCGGCGAACAGATCGTGCTCGCCATCAACGGCGGCCGCCCCAGCAGCATTTCCCGCACCGTGCGGCACCACCACGAAAATTACGATGGCTCGGGCTATCCGGACAAGCTGCGCGGCAGCGCGATTCCGCTCGACGCCCGCATCGTCTCGATTGCGGACAGCTACGATGCGATGACCGCCCGCCGTCCGTATCAAAAGCCGCGCCCGCACACCGCCGTGATGGACATCCTGCACAGTGAGGCGG
>NZ_LWRX01000255.1:0-7393 GCF_001683835.1 Ralstonia sp. RL
GTAATCAAGCAGAGCTAACGGCGGGTTTTCCCCTCTTACCATAATGCATGTCCGGGGGTCGTCCCCGGACATGCTTGTGCCATGCGACATTGCCATGCGGTCTGCGTACTCCATGTACCGAGGGCATGTGCGAAACACAAATTAGAGCCTTTCGGCTCCACAGGTCACTTTCGCAACCCACAAAGTACGACGGTTGTACTCTGTTAGCCTCGATAGAAATTGTATAAAAGTATTTTTTAATATGCAATAAATATTTCGCTTACAGCGAAATATTTCCGCAGTTTCTGGAGCAGCACAAAGCTACATTAGATCGGTGCAAATCTGTTTCAGACGAACCGGATTGTCTTCAACGTATTGTGCGGTCATGGCTATTGACGCATGCCCCATTAAAGTAGAAACGGCCTTGATGTCCGTTCCTTTCTCAATGAGTCTGGTCGCGAACGTCCTTCGCCCCGAATGGCTTGACGCGCCTTGCATCAATGCCCATGCATAAAGCCGATGAAAGAGTTGTTGAAGTGTGTTTGGCGAAAAATGGCCGCCCTTTTGTGAACGAAAAAGCGCCGCTTCGTAATTGAAGAGAATTCCGTCCTCTTCAATTCGCTCATCGAGATAATCGCGAATTGCTCGACGTACTTGAGGACTCGTGAGATATACGACCCGCTGCTTGCCGCCTTTCGTCATGCGGCGGGTCAAAGTGATTTCGTCGAGTAATTGGCCGTTGAGGCCGAGGACATGCTTGATTTGAAGTGCCGCCATTTCCTTTGCCCGAAGGCCAAGTCCAAAACTAATGTAGAACATGGCGACGTTTCGCTTCACGTGCCGCAGCCTACGCACTACGTTCAAGACTCTTTTGAATTCCTGTTCGGTCAGGACCTTGGCTTTGCCCCGGCTCACCCTCTACCCCGATAATGTTTTAAATGTGTTGCCATATTGCAATATTAAAACATTATATCTTTGCCAACATGTCTCGTACACTGAGAAAGTGGCTCCAGGTAACGGAATGTTTATTAATTGCATTTAGTAAACATTTCCGCCCTACGGGAATGAAACCCCGTCCGGTTGATGCTCTATCGTCCTAGACGCCACCAGGGACATTCTGGACAAGCGGCCTGAATATCCACATCGGCAAGGGCTTGGTCATGCCAAGGGCAATAGACGCCGGGGAACAACTCATCTCATTTTTCATATATGTGTTGAAATTGGGTGTTGTTCCGCGGTGCTGGCACCCATGCGGTTGCTTGCCGATATCGCTGACGCCGCTGTCGTTGACCTGCGCCATGGCTCTCAAAGCGTTCAGTATTCGGCATAAACTCGACATTCGATAAAATTGCCAGTACTACAAGTCATTCCTTCCACCAAAATCATGAAATTACGTCTTTCTAGAGTGCTGCCCACCGCAACCTTCATGGCTTTTTGCATCACCGCCCACACCTATGCCGCTGATGACTTGGACAGACAGCAAAAGGCGTTAAACATAATTTCGGACTTCGCCGATAAATTATGCAAGGACGTCCCGCTAAAGCATGAAGCATCGAAAATAGAACTCACGACGACAGCGAAAGCGGAACTCAAAGGGGTCGCTAGAAAGGTCGCCGGTCTCGGCTTTGATGGCGCAGCCAAATACACCGACTCGAAAGAAAGCGGATTCTTAGAGCAAGATTTGGCAAACGTGGTTGCAGGCAACAGAGATTGCCGCCTCCAAGTATGGAATGACTTGAAAGGGAAGCTAATTAGCAGACCATTGCCTTCCACCCCCTCCACCAAACAGAAGAGCACAACTAAACCCTTACCCCCTCCGTCCTCCATTATTGAGGACCGCATAAAAGAAATTCTTCAAGCAGAAAAAGAAGCGGCATCAATAGATTTGAGGCCAAAGCTGATGACCGCAGTAGAGACCGAAGAAACTCTGCAAAAGATGAACAAAGAATCGGTTGTCTATGACACCACAATAAATCTTCCTGTTTTACATCGCTACATCCGAGAGTACGGCAAAACCAAAACCAAGGATGAACTTGGAAAAAAGATTAATGCCTACGCAAACAAAAATAAGGAACTAACTGGATATCTTGGTAGTTTGATGGGGCGGTTCAATGGGGAGGAAAGATTAAACGACGTAAATTACGTGAACGAGATTTATGAAAGAACCGTACAACTCTTAAATGAGCGTTCTTCTGCACGGTCGGATTTGCTTACCTTTATAGCCAATCTGAAGAATTCGGATTTCATCGGTTATGACTAATTTTGCAGCCCAAACAGAACGCATTGCGAAAAACGCTCTCAGATTTCTTCGCTAAAATCAACAGCACGCAAAGGGTAGTATTATTGTGGGTAAAAGACAGAAAGTTGCAAGACACAGGCCGACTCCCACTACGCAGCATCCAGAACGAAAGTTGTGGGCGGAAATGTTGCGGAAGATCGCGATGGCTGTTGTAGCCTCTACAGGCGGTGTTCTATTGCTGACATATACAGACGCTCTCGCCAGCTTCTTCAAACCCACCTTATCCTCTGTTTGGGCATGGACGCAAGACCAAGTGTCACCCATGTCTGATGACAAGCTAATTGGAGTCGATCTGAGATTCTACATTCCACCCAATGTTGATAAGGGCAGATCTTTCGAAGCTGTGAGTGCGACCTTTTGGCCGAAGCGCTGCAAGCGTCCCGAGGGAGCCTCCATCACAAGGACGTTCGATGGTGGGGAGCGCGATTCTTATACCAATGCCATCATAAGCATTTCGTGTCGGGCTTCGGGCAGAACCATGGTCTCGCTAACGTCTCAAAACGGAACCACTCTAACAGTGTATGACGGCATCTTTAAAGACGGCGAAAAGATTACCTTCCCCGGCATTCCAGGGAGTTATTATGCTGGGACACTGACGTTACATCTGCTCGATACCAAAATGCCTGACGGTCCTAGGCGACCGATCAACAAATGTCAGATTACAAACACCTGCGAGATCGAATTTGGCAAATCCTTTCAAGCGCGAGAGCGGCACCAGTAGTTCTCAAGAACCGTAGGTTCCCTGTCTTCCATCGGGGAACAACATCTCGTTTTAATTCTATAGTGTTGAAATTGGGTGTTGTTCCCCTGATGCGGGTGCCCTGTGCAGTCTCCCTTACGCATCAATTTCGATCGTGGTCTTCCATTTCGATGCCTTGATATCCAGGCATCTCATACATGAGCGTCGCCTTCTTCAGTCGAAAACGGACATTGCTTTTCCGGAATAAGGGGAACAGCTCACGAATTTCAACACCATAGAGAGAAAATAATGAGTTGTTCCCCGAGTGCGGTTCAATACTGTCCTCCAATGCTCAACGACACGATTTCATTTTGCAGAATATCGACGCCGAGAGTTTGTATTTTTTTGCCCGACCTGCTCAGAAAAGAACAATTCACCACATGAAGAAGGTTATGGAGATGCAAGAAATTGATGACGATAACTGGGACGAAGATGAATACATGCGGCAGCGAATGGAGTGGCTACATGCTGCCGACAAGAAGGCAAGATTTATTGAGTATTCAGACGCAAGGGAGAATGGCGACGTAGCACTATGTGAGGCCCTTGAAGAAAAGAACCCATACCTGTTCAACATATATGAAGAACTCGGTCCCTGCTTGTACTCGGAGTATGAGCGTTACCAAGACCTAGTTATGCATTGGTTCATTTGTCTACATAAAAATAGCAAATATAAAAAATACTGCGAAGCAAAAGACGCCAATGATATAAAAATCATTACTGATCTTGAAAAGAAAGAACCGTTTTTAGCTTCCCTTTATGCAGATTGGGGCGATATATATGCTTGGGATGGTCATGCGCGAGAATGGGGAAAGAATAATCATCACTTGTTCTTCCCAGAGCTGATTGAAATAGTCCAACCAGGCCAGCCTGTTCCTTCTAGCGTACTTGCGACGACTTTACCGGAAGGCTTTGTAAAACATGAATTTGTCGATGGTTTATTTTTTCTCTCTCGCGAATTAGCAGAGAATGTAGGAAGGCGGCCAAAGTATCAGATCGAAAAATTCAGGGGTGAAACCTTTGCAATGATGGCCCAGCGCATGTCGCTTGCACACTTTGTTTATGACCTTGTAATGGAACAGGATATTAGTTTCAGGGATATGACGGAGATGTACTTCTACGATTCCGAAATATTCAAGGGAATGGGCACTAGGCTTAGCGATAAGCAAAGTGACAGCCCAAAGTCTGCTGACGATATCAAGAGCAAGCGCACAACTATCGAAAACATGGTGAACCTTTATCAGCAATGCATTGACAATGCGATTAAAGGCGTTTTCCCTGTGAAGTACGAGCGTCCCAAGTCCACAAAGGGAAGGTCGCAGGTTCAGTAGAAGCCATTCGACATTTCGGCACTCTCGTCAAAAGCCCTCAGCGAAGATCGCTGAGGGCTTTTTCTTTTCCGTAGCCTGCTAACGCACGCTCTTCCGTCCCGGCACTTACAAATACTGCCAAAACTTCTGCAAGCAAAAAGTTTGGTTGCAGATTCTCGGCTGCGACGTCCATCCGCACAATGGCAAACATCTGATGACGGCGCCAAGTCAAAAAAACACGCGCCGCTGATCGTCAGTGACAAACGTTCAATTCACAAAAAGGAGTAACCCATGAAACTCAATGCCAATATGAACTTCGAAGATATCTCTCTCGATCAAAACGAATTTAACATGCCGCCCGGTAAGCTGGATATAAATCATCTTGGCAAGCATGGGCTGATCGAAAAATCGAACTGCTATAGTAGTCTTCAAATAAGTTTTCCTCAGTTTAAAGATCAAGGTTCAGTCCAATTGGGAACGCGCTCGTGGGAAGAGGTTATTCATATTCTTCTCGCCGGAACGACTGATGCAGATATAGACCTTGGCTCGTTCACCGGCTTTAGCGGGTGGCATTTCAAGCCCGAACTTTCCGGTGTACGGAACAAGACCGATGTCTCTGCAATCGCCAAGTTGAATCCAACGTCGATATCCATGCTGGTAGTCGACTTTTATGGAAGTGGCCCCACAAGCTATTTCAACGATCTACAGTACGTCTGCTATCAGTTCACCGACCCGCATCAACCGGAAGTTGACAAATACCGCATGGTGTTACCGATGCTGACGAAGATGCCGTTGAATGAATACGCAAGATTGCAGCCGACCATTCGAGAATGGCTAGATCGCCATAGCGACGGCAAGTCCGACCCTGCCAGCTATGAAATCGGTCGTATTTGCAGCTTTCCACGAGTCCGCGCCGACCGGCGAGACGGGGCCAAGACCTTCTACAACCCCGGTGGCCACATTCTGCACTGGCCGGAATTCGAGGACATGAGGCGCACCGGCGACGATATGACGCTTCTCTAACCGTCAGATTTCACAATACCACGCCCGCCAGGGACCAATACTCAACCTACATCACTAAAGAGAGAGTGATGGTGTTGGTCCCACCTCGGCTCCACAGCAAACATTGCCCACCCCATTGGGCCAATCTCAAAGAGGAAAATGATTATGACTTCTATCGATACGACAATTGACTACACCCAGAATCAACCAAAGCGCGATGCCTTCGCACAGAAATTTATGAAGGCAGTAAAGCAGAACGGCATCCTCCACTCAATGACCTACGACAGAGACAGGTTCAACATCGTTGTGGACACGCCTTCCGGGCGTTTGACGCAGAATCTCGGCAATGCTTACAAGGAATATCAGACGGTATATGGCAAAGCACGGGATCGCGTACTGAAGAACTACGTCCTTGGCCTCAAGAAGGCTCTGAGCATTAATGATTGGCGTAGTACACCGTTCGCGGAGATTCGCAAGCGCCTGCGTCCATTGATTCGCTCAAAAATTCTAACCGAAAATGAGCGATACGATTTCAAGGGCGACGACCCCAGCCAATTCAAGCCAACCCCTCGGCAGCTGTTTAGCAGTGATGCAAATGTTTTGCTTGGCTGCGATATGGGTCGGACGATCAAACAGGTAGAGCAAGCGATGTTAGACCACTGGGGCCTTACATTCGCCGAAGCATTGGGCATCGCTATGAAGAATTTGGCCGCCGTTTCTCGCCCGATCTTCAAGGAAGTTACGTCTGGAGTTTTCGCTGGCGCATGGAATGACTATCACGACTCCGCACGGCTACTAATGCCTGAGTTATTTGCTGAGTGCCGTGGCATTGCCGATCCAGTGATTATGATTCCGACCGCCGAAAGAATATATGTCACAGACAAGTCTAACAAAAAGGGGCTGCTGGACATGCTGCGCGGCGTGGGAAATATGGTATCTGCCTCATTAAAGATTATCTCAACCCAGATGTACCACTTCGTTGATGGGAGGCCAACACAGTATGAACCGGAAGACAGCCAAGTCTTACTCAGTCTGAATATGATTCGGAAGCCTCAACTTCAAGCATATGCGGAACAGCAAAAGAAGATCGTTGAAGACTACCTCATCAGAACTGATAACTGGGCCTACATCATGTCGCTCCAGATTTTTGAAAACAAGGAAGACGGTGGAACAGCAAGCGTCAGCATTTGGTCGGACGACCAAGAAACCATTTTCCCAGAAGCCGACCTCATTGCGGTCTCGAAAATTGTAGAGAAAACGAATGAGGGATACATCGTGCGCAATGACCCTGTCCTTCCATGGCACGAAGTTATCGAGAAGTATGGTCATCGACTGCAAAAACTTGAGGGGTTCCCCAATCTCTACCGGGTGGCGCCATTCTCAGGAGAGAGTCCTGCACTAGCCGAAGCTGCCTAGCCCTTCCCGTGCACAGGAACAACTCACAACCTACATCACTATAGAGAGTAGTGAATGAGTTGTTCCCTCCGAACGGAGGGCAATAAATACCACTGAACGCAAGGAGCAATCTACTCAGCATCACCGCTTCGCGTTGTTACCTTCCGCATCATTTGATGCTGTGGGTTGCGTCTTGCTTCAGTCGTCTTGGTAACACGACTCAAACAGCGAAGCGGAATCCATACGAGAGATTCCGCGCATATAACAATAAGGAATCTCATGCAGCGAAAATTCAAAGTCGCCGTCAATCGGCGCATTATCAACAAGATCGACAGGGACGACAAAGTACAGGCTCGTATTCTGACCCAAGAGTTTGAAAACCTTGAGCTAACACCTACCGAACTGGCAGATTTCATTAATGACGGACACCCATTCTGCGCCCACCACGAAGGCGGTAGGAAAGAGGCGAACTTTCGCTGCTCGGACGTTCTGGCCGTTGATATCGACGGCGGGATGCAATTCAGCGATACGCTGCAAGACCCATACGTTCAGCAGTACGCGTCCATCGTGTACACGACGCCATCGCATACAGCCGATGACAATCGTTTCCGGATCGTGTGTCCAGCGACAATTAGAAATTCCGGTGGCGACAATTAGATTTGCCGGTTGAGA
>NZ_LWRX01000214.1:0-699 GCF_001683835.1 Ralstonia sp. RL
CACCGCGCGCGTCGCCGCCCGCCTGGTGGCGCGCATCGCGGAACACGCCGGCGCCTAATCGCATAGCCATCATGCGCAAGTTCGATGCCGGCAGCTACCGGACCATGCCATGGAAGAACGGCGGCGGCGTCACGACGGAACTGGCCGTTCATCCGGACGGCGCCGGCCTCGACGATTTTGCATGGCGCATCAGTTCGGCGCGGGTGACGGCATCCGGTCCGTTTTCGCACTTCGGCGGCGTCGACCGCTCGCTGGCGGTGCTGGACGGAGGCGGTCTGTGCCTGCGCATTGACGGCACGCGGGCCGAAACCTTGACCGCCGGCAGTGCGCCCTGCGTTTTCCGGGGCGAGCAACGCATCGAAGCGGAACTGCCCGGAGGTCCGATTGCGGATTTCAACGTGATGACGCGGCGCGCGCTCTGGATGCACACGCTCGAACAGATGCGGCTGAACGGAAGCGCGTCGCTGGCGCGGCAGGCGGATCTGCTGTTCATCTACTGCGCATCCGGCACACACGTCATCTGCAGCAGCGCCAACGGACCAAGCGTTGCGCTGGACTGCGGCGATGCGGTGCTGATCGAGCGCGCGGACAATCCGCAGGTCCGGCTTTCCGCCCCGGCTGCCCGCCTTTACCTCGTCCATCTCTCACGACAGGATGCACAGAATGCCCGTTGATCAATCTCCCCGCTGGGACGCCCTG
>NZ_LWRX01000047.1:0-2458 GCF_001683835.1 Ralstonia sp. RL
CTTCGGCCTTCGTCGCCGCGATCGC
Organism: Ralstonia sp. RL; assembly: GCF_001683835.1. Classification (NCBI taxonomy): domain Bacteria; kingdom Pseudomonadati; phylum Pseudomonadota; class Betaproteobacteria; order Burkholderiales; family Burkholderiaceae; genus Ralstonia; species Ralstonia sp. RL. The sequence goes on from NZ_LWRX01000047.1 coordinate 26, forward strand.
ATGGTGGATCGGCACCAAGATTCTTTGACCGGAGCCGCATAGGACAAAAAAGCCCGCAATGCGAATTGCGGGCTTTTTTTATAAGAGGCAGTGTTACAGCACGTCGCTCGCGTGATCCGCCAGGCGCGAACGTTCGCCGCGCGCCAGCGTCACATGGCCGCTGTGCGCCCAGCCCTTGAAGCGGTCCACCACATAGGTCAGGCCGCTCGAACCTTCGGTCAGGTAGGGCGTATCGATTTGCGCGATATTGCCGAGGCAAACGATCTTGGTGCCGGGGCCGGCGCGCGTGACCAGCGTTTTCATCTGCTTCGGCGTCAGGTTCTGCGCTTCGTCGATGATCAGGAACTTGTTGACGAAGGTGCGGCCGCGCATGAAGTTCAAGGACTTGATCTTGATGCGCGAGCGGATCAGATCCTGGGTCGCGGCGCGTCCCCATTCGCCGGCATCCGAGTCCGACTTGTTCAGCACTTCCAGGTTGTCGTCGAACGCGCCCATCCACGGCGACATCTTCTCTTCCTCGGTGCCCGGCAAAAAGCCGATGTCTTCGCCGACCGGAACCGTGACGCGGGTGACGATGATTTCGTTGTAGAGTTTGGTCTCCAGTACCTGCGCCAGGCCTGCCGCCAGCGCCAGCAGCGTCTTGCCGGTGCCGGCCTGGCCGAGCAGGGTGACGAAATCGCAGTCCGGATTCATCAGCAGGTTGAGCGCGAAATTCTGCTCGCGGTTGCGCGCGGTGATGCCCCAGACGCTGTTCTTGCCGTGCGTGTAGTCGCGCAGGGTCTGGATCACCGCGGTCTTGCCGTTGATCTGTTTCACCTGCCCGTAGAACGGCGCCTCGCCGGTCTTCGGTTCCAGGTACACGAACTGGTTGACCAGGAAGGAGGGCACGGCCGGGCCGCTCAGGCGGTAGAAGGTGTAGCCGGTGCCGTGCTTGTTCTCCTGCCACGATTCCATGCCCTTGCCGTGCTTGTTCCAGAAGTCGTCCGGCAGTTGCAGGATGCCGGAATAAAGCAGGTCGGTGTCTTCCAGCACATGGTCGTTGAAATACTCTTCCGCCGGCAGGCCCATCGCGCGCGCCTTGATGCGCATGTTGATGTCCTTCGACACCAGCACGATCGGACGGTCCGGATACTGCTTTTCCAGCGCGCGCACCACGCCGAGGATCTGGTTGTCGGCCTTGCCGATCGGCAGTCCTTCCGGCAGCGCCATCGTCTGCAGCTTGGTCTGGAAGAACAGGCGGCCCTTGGCATCCTTGTTGCCCAGCTTGTTCAGCGGGATGCCCTCCTCGATCGCATGTTCTTCCACGCCGGCCACCAGCGCATCGAGCGAGCGCGACACCTGGCGTGCGTTGCGCGCGACTTCGGACATGCCCTTCTTGTGGTTGTCCAGTTCTTCCAGCGTCATCATCGGCAGGTAGACGTCATGTTCCTCGAAGCGGAACAGCGAGGTCGGGTCGTGCATCAGCACGTTGGTGTCGAGCACGAAAATCTTGGTGACGCCCAGCTTGTCGGCGGTGCGGCTGACGTTGGACTTGATCAGCGTCTCGACGTCTTTCTGCTTGGCGGTGCGTTTTGCCGCGGGCGATTTTTCGGCGGTCTTGGCGCGTGCCTTCGGTGTGGCTTCGGTCGGTTGCGGCGTTGATTCCACCAATGTCATCAAGGGCTTTACCGATTTGCCTTTCTCTGCCTTCGGGTAGTCCTCGGGAGAGAGCAGTTCAGCGGGTTTGGTCGGTAATTTAGGTAGTGGCATCAGGACCTCAATCTAAAGTGTGTTGAACTGAATGCGAGGAGGCTCAAACAGCGCCGGGCGGGTTGCAGGGCAGGGTGAGAACTGGTCGAGTGAGCTGTTTGCAAAATACAAAAGCCGTTTGGGTGGAGGCTGCTGGCCTCTTCCACAAACGGCTTTCTGTAAGAAAAATCTTTTAAATTCAATGTGTTCTGCGTTGGACGCGATTATGCGAGCGTTTTGACGTATTCCAGAACTTCGTCAACGTGCCCAGGCACCTTGACTCCACGCCATTCTTTCACCAATTTCCCGCTGCCGTCAATCACAAATGTGCTGCGCTCAACGCCACGCACTTTCTTGCCGTACATGCTTTTCATTTTCATCACGTTGAACAGGTTGCACACCGTTTCCTCCGGATCGGAGATCAGCTCGAACGGCAGCGCCAGTTTCGCCTTGAATCCTTCATGGGAGCGGATGCTGTCGCGGCTGATGCCGAAGATTTCCGCATGCGCCTGCTGGAATTGCGGGTACAGGTCGCGGAATTCCATGGCTTCCGTGGTGCAGCCGGGCGTGTTGTCCTTGGGGTAAAAATACAACACCAAGGTCTTGCCCTTGTAGTCGGACAACCTGAATGTCTTTTCGCCGGTCATCGCAGCGGAAAATTCCGGTACGGTCAGGTTCAGTGCGGATGGGGTATCGTCCACGCTA
>NZ_LWRX01000194.1:0-1899 GCF_001683835.1 Ralstonia sp. RL
CACGATGTTGTAGCGCGACACGCCCTCCGGGTTGTAGCGGCGCTGCGCGCGGATTTCAAACGGTGTATTCGATGGCGACGCGGCCCGCTGCCCGATCGGATTGTGCGCGAGCACCTGGCGGCTAATCGCATTGAGCGTGGCCAGCGCATTGCCGGAAGCTGCCGGATCGGTCGCATCCGCGGCGAGCAGCACGGCCGGCTGCTCGCCGCGCAGGATCCTGCGCGAAAAATCCGGCGGAATCACCAGCAGGAATTGCACGCGCCCCGCGTCGAGCAGGCGGTTGCCTTCCGCCTCGCTCGCCGGACGCGCGGCGACGCGGAAATACGCCGAGTTCTCCAGGCTCGCGACCAGGCTGCGCGAAAACTCGCTGTGGTCGGCTGACACCACCGCCAGCGGCAGGTGCTTGGGATCGGTGTTGATCGCGTAGCCGAACAGGATCAGCTGCATCACCGGCACGCCGACCATCATCGCGAACGTCAGGCGGTCGCGCCGGAGCTGGCGGAATTCCTTGATCAGGATGGCGAGGAAGCGCGACCAGTTCATGCGTAATTGTCCTCGGATTTCTGCATCAGCGCGATGAACACGTCTTCCAGGCTGGTGGCCACCGGCGTGATCTGCAGGCCGCGGCCGCGGTAGGGCGCAAGCGCCGCATCGAGCGCTTGCCGCGACGCGCCGCTCGCATGCAGCGTGGCGCCGAACGACGCGGCATGGATCGCCGGGTCGGCGCGCAATGCCTGCGCGACCTGCGCCAGTTGCGGCCCGCTAATTTCGACCGTGGCCAGCCCGGCCTGCGCGATCAGTTCCTCGGCGCTGCCCTGCGCCAGCAGGCGGCCGTACGCGATATACGCCAGCCGGTGGCAGCGCTCGGCCTCGTCCATGTAGTGCGTCGACACCAGCACCGTCAGGCCGCGCGAGGCCAGTTCGTGCAGATGGTCCCAGAATTCGCGCCGCGCCTTCGGATCGACGCCGGCGGTCGGCTCGTCGAGCAGCAGCAGCTGCGGTTCGTGCAACAGGCACGCGGCCAGCGCCAGGCGCTGCTTCCAGCCGCCCGACAGGGCGCTTGCCAGCTGCGTGCGGCGCCCGCTCAGCCCGAGTTGCTGCAATGTGTCCTCCACCTTGCGCCGGCGATCGGGCACGCCGTACACGCGGGCGACGAAGTCGAGGTTCTCCTCGATACTCAAGTCGTCGTACAGCCCGAAGCGCTGCGTCATGTAGCCGACCTGGGGCTTGATTCTGCGCGACTCGCGGCGGATGTCGAAGCCGAGGCAGGTGCCGCTGCCGTCGTCGGGCGTCAATAGCCCGCACAGCATGCGGATGGTGGTGGTCTTGCCGCTGCCGTTGGGCCCGAGAAAGCCGTAGATGCGGCCGCGCTCGACGCGCATGTCGACATGGTCGACCACGGTGCGCCCGCCGTAGCGCTTGGTCAGGCCGCGCACGTCGATGATGGCCTCCATCACTTGCCTCCGGCGGCGCCCGCCAGGCGGATTTCCACCGGCTGGCCCGGATGCAGCCGCTGCGCATAGCCGGGCAGCGGGCGCGCCTCGATCATGAACACCAGCGACGCCCGGTTCTCCTTGCTGTAGATGAGCGGCGACGTGTATTCCGGCGCGCTCGACAGGTAGCTGATGGTGGCCGGAATCGGCCCCTGGCAGCCGTCGCAGCTCACCGTCACATCCTGCCCGAGTTTCAGCGCCGGCAGCACCGGCTCCGCGACGAAGAAGCGCAGCTTGATGTTCTGCGGCGGCAAAAGGCTCACCACCGGGCTGGCCGCCGGCACGAATTCGCCTTCGCGGTACAGCACGTCGGCCACCTCGCCGGCAACCGGCATGCGCTGCGTCTTCTGCGCCAGCCGCCACTCGGCCTGCGCGAGCTGCGCCTGCGCCGCCTTCAGGTCCTGCT
>NZ_LWRX01000027.1:0-1906 GCF_001683835.1 Ralstonia sp. RL
GCGCGGCGCGCACCTCGGCCGGCTCGATGCCGTGGTCGATCGCGTTGCGCACCAGGTGCGTGAGCGGATCGGCGATCTTTTCCACCACCGTCTTGTCGAGCTCGGTATCCTCGCCGGACACCACCAGCCCGATGTCCTTGCCGATCTCGCGCGAGACGTCGTGCACCACGCGCTGGAAGCGGTTGAAGGTCGCCCCGATCTTCACCATGCGCAGCTGCAGCGCGGAGTCGCGCACTTCCTCCACCAGGCCCGACAGCGTCGAAGTGGCCTCCTGCAGCTCGGCGACCTGCGCCCGGCGCGCGATCAGGTTGGCCGAGGCGCCGGCGATGATCAGCTCGCCGATCAGGTTGATCAGGTGGTCGAGCTTGTCGGCGTCGACCCGGATCGAGCGGTTTTCCTGCGCCTTCGATTCGCTCACCTGCTTCTGCTTGGCCAGCGCCGCTTCCACCACGCCCGGCTGCACCGCGCGCTGCTCGACCAGGATGGCGCCGATCGGCGGCGCCTTGGCTGCGGCATGCAATGCCGCTTCGGATTGCGCGTTCAGCGCCGTATCCAGCTCGTGCGCGGTGACGCTGCCGCAGCGCACCAGGATCTCGCCCAGGCGTGCCTTTTCCTCGGGCAGCGCCTGGATCAGCCGCACGTATTCCGAGATGCGGCTGTGGGGCGGCAGGATGCTGATGCGGCAGTCGTCGCGCACGAATTCGAACACGTTGTCGATGGCCGCCTTGTCGGCGTCGCTGTCGAACGCGATCTCGAAGCCGAGGTAGCAGGACTCCGGATCGATCGCCTCCAGCGCCGGCACGGCGTCGGGCAGCGTGACGATGCCGACGATGGTGCCGAGCCTGGCGAGATAGCGCAGGAAGGACAGCGGGTCCATGCCGTTGCGCAGCACGTCGGCGCCGAAGCGCAGCGAGATGTGCCAGTGGTCGTTGCCGCCGCCCAGGCTCTCGATGCGCTCGACGGTGGCGGCGTCCGGTTCCGGCACGGTGGCCGGCAGCACGTTCTTCGGCGTGCCGCCGGCCAGGTAGCCGCGCAATTGTTCGGCCAGCGGCGCGCCGCGCTGCGCCATCGCCGCGTTCGCTTCCAGCCGCCCGGCCTCCACCTCGCCGATCAGGCCGCCGATATGGTCGCAGCAGGCCAGCAGCAGCGCGACCAGCTGGTCGTCGATGCCGAGCTTGCCGTCGCGCAGGCGGTCGAGCACGCTTTCCAGCACGTGCGTGAATTCGACGATATGGTCCAGGCCGAACAGGCCGGACGAGCCCTTGATGGTGTGCGCGGCGCGGAAGATGGCATGGATCATTTCGCCCTTCTCCTGCGCGGCCTCCACGGCGAGCAGGGCGCCTTCCATGTCCTCCAGCAGCTCGCGGCTTTCGGCGATGAAGGTCTGCAGTGCGTCGTCAAGATTCATCGTCGGCTCCCTTTCAATTGGAATGCGATGCCGCCTGCGGCGCCATCACCAGCGGGTCGCCGAACCAGCCGCCGATATCGAGCAGCTCGAACGCCTCGACCACCGCGTCGCTGTGCGCCACCAGGCGCAGCTCCTTGCCGGCGGCCTGCGCCGACTTCTTGGCGGCGATCAAGAGCTGGATGCCGGCGGCATCGATCTCGCCGACCGCCGACAGGTCGATTTCCAGCGCCTCGCCCTGCCGCAGCGCCGAGGCCAGGGTCTGCTTCAGCTCGGCCGCCTGATAGATCGTCATCTCGCCTTCGATGCGCAACGGATGCAAAGGGCGAGCGCCGTCCTTACGCTCTGTTTCAGCGTTCATGGTGTACTCCGAAAAAGGGGAATGAGAGTTAGCAGGCTGTTGAAAAACGTAGCGAGCGGGCCGAGATTGTGGCCGAGGAGCGCACGCGTACGAGTGGTACGCAGAGCACCGCAGGCCGCAAGCTCGGCCCGCGCAGTAGT
>NZ_LWRX01000105.1:0-4839 GCF_001683835.1 Ralstonia sp. RL
GCATCCTGCATCGAGAACAGGTTCTCGCCGGTCGCCATCGGCTTGTCGTAGTAGCTGCGCAGCACCGCCTGCAGCTCGAAGTCGAGCGGATCGCCCGCCTCCTCGTACCAGAACAGGTCGTACTGCGACAGCGCTTTCGCATAGGCGATCGCGGTATCGAGGTCGAAGCGGCCGTTGGCATCCACCGCGAGCTTCTGGCCGTCGCCCAGCACCGACAGGATCGCGTCGATGCGGCGCAGGTCCTCGTCCAGCGACGCGCCGCCGATCTTCTTCTTCACCACCGTGTAGCCGCGGTCGATGTAGCTGCGCATCTCGTCCTTCAGCGCATTCAGGTCCTGGCCCGGATGGTAGTAGCCGCCGGCCGCGTACACGAACACCTTCCTGTTGAACCGGCCATGGTTGTAGCGCTCGGCCAGCAGGCGGAACAGCGGCTTGTTCTCGATCTTCGCCACCGCATCCCACACCGCCATGTCGATGGTGCCGATCGCCACCGAGCGCTCGCCGTGGCCGCCCGGCTTTTCATTGGTGAACATGCACTTCCAGATCTTGTGCGGATCGAGGTTGGTGCCGGCGTCGTTGATGAGGGACGCCGGGTCGGCCTGCAGGATGCGCGGGATGAAGCGCTCGCGCATCAGGCTGCCCTGGCCGTAGCGGCCGTTGGAATTGAAGCCGTAGCCGACCACGGGCTTGCCGTCGCGGATGACGTCGGTGATGACCGCCACCAGGCTCAAGGTCATCTTGGAAAAGTCGATGTACGCATTGCGGATCGACGAGCTGATCGGAATGGTTTTTTCGCGGATTTCAACAATCTTCATGGCGGTGCTCCGGTGCATGGAACCAGGCGCCAGCATACGCAAGAACAGGCGTTCTATAATTCACCGCCGCGCAATCCATTATTAACCTGCAGTGAAATACGACACCTCTTCCGAACTCGCGTTCTTCGTGCTGCTTGCCAAAAAAGCCAGCCTGTCGGCCACCGCGCGCGAGCTCAACATCACGCCGCCGGCCGTCACCAAGCGCCTGGCGCAACTGGAGCAGCGTCTGGGCGTGCGCCTGGTCAACCGCACCACGCGCACGGTGAGCCTGACCAACGAAGGCGCGCTGTATCTCGCGCACGCCAGCCGCATCCTGGACGAGATCCGCGAGATGGAGGAGCAGGTCGCCAGCACGCGCGACGCGCCCAAGGGGCTATTGCGCATCAATGCCACGCTCGGCTTCGGCCGCATCACGGTGGCGCCGCTGGTTTCCGCGTTTGCGCGGCGCTATCCGGACGTCGAGGTGCAGCTGCAGCTGACCGACCGTCCGCTGAACCTGGTGGAGGAAGCCTTCGACCTGGGCATCCGTTTCGGCGAGCTGCCCGACTCGCGCCTGTCGGCGCGCAAGGTGATGGCGAACCGGCGCTTCCTGTGCGCGGCGCCCGCCTATCTGAAACAGTACGGCGAGCCGAAGACGCCGCACGACCTGGCGCAGCACCGCTGCATCATCCACCGGCAGAACGACGACGCGCACGGCATCTGGCGCCTGACCAAGGGGCGCAAGACGGAAACGGTGAAGGTCGAAGGCAACCTGTCGAGCAACGACGGCGACGTGGTGCAGAACTGGGCGCTCGACGGCCACGGCATCCTGCTGCGCTCGGAATGGGATGTGGCGCGCCACCTGGAAAGCGGCCGCCTGCAGGTGGTGCTCAAGGACTACAAGCCGGCGCCGGCCGACCTGTTCGTGTACTACCCGAGCCGGCGCAACCTGCCGGCCAAGGTGCGCGCCTTCATCGATTTCCTGGTCGAGCGCCTCAACGGCAAGTAGGTTTGCGCTACATGCCCCAGCTCACCGCCGCCGCCCCGAACAGCGTGCGGTGGAAGGTCATCACCAATAGCGCCAGCGCCGTGCCCGCCACGACCGCGATCGCATCCTGGCGCGCGACCGGCGTGAACGATTTCACTGCGTGCCGCGCCACGGCCGAAATCAGGTCGATCACCGCATACGCGAGGAAGGAACCGAACAGAATGGTCGCCTTCGCCTCGCCATTGGCAAGCAGGTGAACCGCGGCCCAGAGGCCCACGCCGATCAGCATCGGATGGCGCACGATGCGGCGGATGTGGGTTTTCATGTTGGCCGCTGCCAGCAGAATGAAACTGGCGACCATCGCCAACGGCGCGAGCATGATCGCCGTGGCGGACGGCGCGAACAGCTGCGGCTGGCTCGGCGCGCGTGCGTACCCGAGCACGATCAGCGCCAGCCCGATGGCGGACAGGAGCGAAAACATGCCCTTGTACTTGCCTTCGCCCAGGGTGTCGAACAGCCTGTTTCTGAAAGGCGTCGCCACCGGCAGCAGGTGAATGCCGAAAAACAAGACCAGTCCGAGTATCAGCATCGTCATTGCGGCTCTCCTTCATTTCCTTCAGATTGGCTTGAACCCACGCCACGGCTGCCTGCGCCTGCCTCAGCGCGGCCGCAAGCCCCAGCTGTTGGCGAAATGCTGGATGTCGCCGACATTGCGCTGCGTCACCAGCAGGCTGCCGCTGCCGAATTGCGTCGCGGTCAGCAGCGTCACCGAGGTCGGTTGTGAAAAGGTGGCCTGGTGCAGCTCGCCGCCGTTTTCGTTGATGTGCACGATGCGCGCGCCGAGGAATTCCGCCACGACCGCGCCGCCGTCCACCAGCGCGAAATCGTCCAGGAAGGCCAGCGAGCTGTAGATCTGCGTCTGGTTGGACAGGCCGTTCGCGCCGAGATCGTAGCGCAGCAGCTGCGACAGGCCGAGATAGCTGAACGGGTTGGTGCTGACGTACAGCTTGCCGTTCGCATAGCGCACGCCGTTCGGCTTGCACAGCACGAAGCGGTGGAAGGTGGTCTGGGAGGCGATCGCATAGGGCCCGGCCAGCGTGATCTTCTGTAGCGTGCCGGGCAACAGGGGCCAGCCGCTGTCGGCCGCATACAGGTTGCCGTTGCCGTCGGCCGCCAGGCCGTTGGGCAGCGCCATGTTCTTCAGCTCGCCGACCTCCGTCAGCTGGGCGGGCTGCGCGGTATTCAGGCCGAACAGATGTTTTTTCGCCAGCGGATTGAGCGAGTCCTCGGTGCACATCGTGTACACCATGCCGGCGCTTTCGGCGATGCCGAGGAAGTAGCAGGAACGCGCCACGCCGTCTCTGAAGCGGACCGGCACCTGCGCCTTGCTCCAGCCGGCGCTGCCGAGGGTGAGTTCGTAAAAGGCGCCGTCGGCGGAGGCGAACAGGCGCTGGTTGCCGGTCTGGATCGTGTTTTCGGCATGCTTGACATTGGTGGCCGCCGGCTCGGCATGGGCGAACGAGGCAAGCATGAGCATGGCGGCGGCGAGGATGGTCGGCGTTTTGATGATGGTCTCCTTGAATTGAACGATGATATGGCATGGGGATTTTCCCGCCTGCGTTTTTATCATCGTCTGGCCGCGCCGCTGTTGACCGGGCCGGTGGCCGGCGTTGCTTCGAGTGCGGGCTCTAATCCGCCTGCAATACGGCCGCCTGCAATACGGCCGCCTGCAATACGGTCTCCTGCCAAGGCGGGAACGAACGTTCGTGCATCCGGCGCGCGGCACGCCACATCCGCCGCCATCGCAAGGTAAGCGCCTACTGCGCCCGCCCCGGCGCGTCGATCAGTGCGGGATCACGAATACCGCGGCGACAGTGGCGATAGTCAAGACCACGAAAAAGGCGATTACGGCGATATCAGCGCGTTCCATACAGGCCCCCGACGGCTTTGGGCGCGACAGCCTGAAGTTCGGCCCCTGCGCCCCTCGTAGATCACCATAGTCGCCGACCGCTGCCGCATATTGATCGTTCTAAAGGGGAAAAACGTCGCCTGCCGGATTACGCACCGCGATTGAGAAAGCGCAATCCGTTTCGCCTCCCAGGGACTTTAATGGAGAAAACACGGGCCAACCGGGAGGAGGAGAGCGCAATGACTTCAACCATTATTCTGCTGCTGACGGTCCTGACCGCCGGATCGATTCTCGGCACATTCGTCATCGCGATACTGGAGCTGGACGCGATCGACCACATTCCCGAAGCGCTATCGGAGTCGCAGGAGGCGCTCAACAACTTCCTGCCGTAAGCGTCCGCATTCCGCATTCCGCAGCGCGCCCGAAAGCGGCACGGGCCGAGGCGCACGGCCCGTGTGGCTGGCATAGCCGGCCTGCCGCGCCAAGCCGGGTTGTAAATTTCCCAATATCAACATTTCGGCCGATTAGAGGCATAATAATCTGCCTCTCATGTGCCGAATCATGTCCGATCACCTCCTCACCCCCCGTCATGTCTCCACGCCGTTGCAACGCTTTGCGGTGCGTACGCTGGCCCTGTTCGGCTGGCGCATCCATTTCGCGCCCCTGCCCGGCCCGCGCGGCGTGCTGATCGTCTATCCGCATACCTCCAACTGGGACGTGGTCGTCGGCCTGCTGGCCAAATGGGCGGTCGGCGTGCCGTTTCGCTGGCTGGGCAAGGAAGCGCTGTTTCGCGGCATCTGCGGCCTGACGCTGGGGCCGATCCTGCGCGCCGCCGGTTGCGAGCCGGTGGAGCGCGGCGCCTCGACCGGGGCGATCGAGCGGCTGGCGCAACGCATCCGCGCGGCCGATCATTACTGGCTGGCGCTGGCGCCGGAAGGCACGCGCAAGTACCGCGACAGCTGGCGCAGCGGCTTTTATTACATCGCGCTGACGGCCGGCGTGCCGCTCGGGATGGCGACCTTCGATTTCCGTAACAAGGAGATCAGGCTGGTCGACTATGCGATGATGACCGGCGACCGGGAAACCGACCTGGCGTGCATCCGCAGGGTGTATAGCCAATGCCATGGGTTGAAGCCGGAATGCGCGTC
>NZ_LWRX01000061.1:0-45464 GCF_001683835.1 Ralstonia sp. RL
AGCGGCGCCCTTACAAGGCGTAGGTCGGGAGTTCGAGCCTCTCAGCACCCACCATCGTTCGCAGTGCCGCTCTCGGCAGGTCGTGCAGTCCGACCCAATCTGGAGCGGTAGTTCAGTCGGTTAGAATACCGGCCTGTCACGCCGGGGGTCGCGGGTTCGAGTCCCGTCCGCTCCGCCAGAATTTGCACAAAGGCCCGATTCGTTCGGGCCTTTGTCTTTTCTGCGGCCGATGCATTGGCGTGTGCCTGTGCGTCGCGCCGCGATTGTCGGAGATGTCGGCGGCACCTGATAGAATCGCCGGATTTTCCATCTTCCCTTCACCCCCGGTCCAGCATGCTTGATTTCGTACGTACGCATCGGCGCTTGATGTTTCTGGTGCTGCTGATTCTGGTGTTCCCGTCGTTCGTGTTCTTTGGCGTGCAAAGCTATTCGAGCTTCATGGACAGCTCGCACGATGCCGCCAAGGTCGACGGCAAGGTCATCTCCACCAACGAAGTCGACGCGCGCGTGCGCGAGCAGACCGAACGCCTGCGCCAGATGCTGGGCGCCCAATATGATCCGCGCCAGTTCGAGGGCCCGCAGATGCGCCGTGACGTGCTGGACGGCATCATCCAGCAGCGCGTGCTCGCCAATGAAGTCGCGCGTGCAAATCTGAACGTGTCGAACGAAAAGATCCGCGACACGATCCTGCAGATTCCCGCCGTGGCCGCGCTGCGCAAGCCCGATGGCTCGTTCGATCAGGAAGCCTACGTGCGCCTGCTGGCCGCGCAGAACATGACGCCCGAGCAGCTGGAGGGCAACCTGCGCTTTGAACTGGCCCAGCAGCAGATTCCGCAATCGATCGTGTCGACGGCGTTCGTGCCGAAGTCGCTGGTCGACCGCCTGATCCAGGCGCGCGACCAGCAGCGCGAGGTGCAGGCGCTGCTGTTCAAGCCGGCGGACTATGCTGCCAAGGTCAATGCGGACGACAAGGCCATCCAGGCCTATTACGACGCGCACCAGCAGGAGTTCTCGGTGCCGGAACAGGTCAAGGCCGAGTACGTCGTGTTCTCGGGCGAAGACATGATGAAGCAGATTCCGGTCACGCCCGAGCAGATCAAGGAGTACTACGACCAGAACGCCGCGCGTTTCAAGACGCCGGAAGAGCGCCGTGCCGCACACATCCTGATCAAGCTGCCGGACAACGCGAAGCCTGCCGACAAGGAGGCCGCCAGGAAGAAGGCCGAAGAAGTCCTGGCCGAGGTGCGCAAGAACCCGGCAAGCTTTGCCGAACTGGCCAGGAAGTACTCGGGCGATCCGGGCTCGGCGGCGCAGGGCGGGGAGCTCGGCTTTCTCGGCAAGGGCGCGACCGTGCCGGCGTTCGAGAACGCGCTGTTCGCGCTCAAGCAGCCGGGCGACATCAGCGACGTGGTGGAAAGCGATTTCGGTTTCCACATCATCAAGCTGGAAGAGGTGAAGGGCGGCGGCGTGCAGCCGCTGGAGGCGGTCAAGCCCGAGCTCGAGCGCGAGGTGCGTACGCAGTTGGCCAACAAGAAGTACTCCGAGTTGGCTGATGCATTCTCCAACACGGTTGAAGACCAGTCCGACAGCCTGAAGCCGGTGGCCGACAAGCTCAAGCTGCAGATCCAGACGGCCGACAACGTGACGCGCACGTCCAACCCGGCGCTGGCCAACAGCCCGGTCGCCAACGACAAGGTGCTCAAGGCCCTGTTTGCCGACGACGTGATCAAGAACCATCGCAACACGCCGGCCATCCAGGTGGGGCCGACCACGCTGGTGGCGGCCCGCGTGGTGGAATACCGCCCGGCGACGGTGAAGAAGCTGGCCGACGTGCGCGAACAGGTCAAGGCCAAGGTGATTGCTGAACAGTCCGCAGCGCTGGCCAAGAAGGCGGGCGAAGAAAAGCTGGCTGCCGTGAAGCAGAGCAACAGTGCCGAAGGCTTCGGCGCGGTGCAGACGGTGTCGCGCCAGCAGGCGCAGGGCACGCTTCCCGCGGCGCTCACCGCCATCCTGCGCGCCGACGCAAGCAAGCTGCCCACGACCATCGGTGTCGACCTGGGTGCCCAGGGCTATGCGCTGTACCGCATCAACAAGGTGCTGCCGCCGGCCAACGCAGATCAGGCGCGCCGTGCTGCCGATGCGCAGCAACTGGGGCAGGTGGCAGGCCAGGCCGAGTTCAACGCTTACTACGAAGCGTTGAAAGCACGCTCGAAGGTGAAGATCAACAATAGCGTGATCGACGCCGCCAAGCCCGCCAACACGGCAGACGACGGGTCCTGAAAGCACGCTGCTGCGCCTAGCAGAAAAGCCCCCGTCGCAGGGGGCTTTTTCTTTTATGACGCGGCGGGTCCGGGCGCGCAAATCAATGGCCGCGTCCTCGCTTGAGCAGCGGCTCGAGCTTGGGCCACACGTTGTCGAGCATCACCGGCTGTGCCGCGGCAACCGGATGGATGCGGTCTTCCTGGAACCAGTCCTGGCGCTGCACAACACCGTCGAGCAGGAACGGGACGAGCGGCACATGGTATTGCTGGGCCAGCTTGCCGAACGTGGCGAAGAATCGCTCGCTGTAATCGGGCCCGTAGTTCGGCGGGATGCGCATGCCAACCAGCAGCACCTTGGCGCCAGCCGCCTGCGACGCCTCGATCATGGCCTTCAGATTGGTCTCGCTGGAGGCGAGCGACAGGCCGCGCAACGCATCGTTGGCGCCCAGCTCGAGGATGACGATGGCAGGCCTTTCGCGCGCCAGCACGGCGGGCAGCCGGGAGCGGCCGCCCGCCGTGGTGTCGCCGCTGATGCTGGCATTGGCGACGCTATAATCGAGCTTCCGTTCTTTGATGCGCTTGTCGAGCAACGCAACCCAGCCGGTGCCCTGAGCCAGGCCGTATCCAGCCGACAGGCTGTCGCCCAGCACCACGATTCGGCGCGATGTTGTCGCCTCCTGTGCTGCTGCAGGCTGCCCGACCGGCAGCACGCCAAACGCCATGCAGCCGAGCGCCGCTACCAACGCCTTCACGCTGCGCCTCTTACTTCCCACTCGTTCCATCATGTCGTCTTCCGCTACCTGGGTGATTGAAGTCGATTCGCTGCACAAGACCGTGCGCGATGCCACCGGTGAGTTGCCTATTCTGAGCGATGTTGCTTTCCGGGTGGAAGCCGGCGAGACGCTGGCCATCGTCGGTGCCTCGGGCTCGGGCAAGTCGACGCTGCTCGGTCTGCTGGCGGGACTGGATCTGCCGACCTCTGGCAGCGTCAAGCTGCTCGGCCACGAGCTCTTCAGCCTCGATGAAGACGGCCGGGCGGCCGTGCGCGGCAGCCATGTGGGATTCGTATTCCAGTCGTTCCAGCTGCTGCCGCACCTGACGGCGCTCGAAAACGTGATGCTGCCGCTGGAGCTGCAGGGCAGTGCAAGCGGCCCCGAGATGCGTCGGCGCGCCGCCGTCCTGCTGGAGCGCGTGGGCCTCGGGGCGCGGCTGTCGCATTATCCGAAGACGCTGTCCGGCGGCGAGCAGCAACGCGTGGCGTTGGCCCGCGCGTTCGTGACCGAGCCCGACATCCTGTTTGCCGACGAGCCGACGGGCAGCCTCGACACGGCCACCGGCGAGGCCGTCATCGCGCTGATGTTCGAACTGAACCGCAGCGCCGGTTCCACGCTCGTGCTGGTGACGCACGACCGCTCCGTGGCCGCGCGCTGCAGCCGCATTCTGACCATCGAGGCGGGGCACCTGATCGGCGACGAAACCGTCACCGAGCTCTGACCAATCAGAGCGCGGCCTTGGCGCGGCGGATCAGCGCGGCCGTGGACGCGTCATGCGCCACCGAAGCGGGCGCGCCTTCCAGTTCGGCCTGGATCGGCTTGGCGAGTTTCTTGCCGAGCTCTACGCCCCATTGGTCGAACGAGTTGATGTTCCATACCGCGCCTTGCACGAAGGTGCGGTGTTCTGCGCAGGCGATGAGCGCGCCCAGTGAGGCGGCATCGAGCCGCTCCATCAGGATGGTCGTGCTTGGGCGATTGCCCTCGAACACCATGTGCGGTACCAGGGCCTCGTCCGTGACGCCGCCCGCACGGACTTCATCGGCGGTCCGTCCGCGCAGCAGCGCCTCGCCCTGGGCGAAGCAGTTGGCGAGCAGCTTGGCGTGATGGCCGGGCAGGCTGCGCACCGGCTCCAGCGTGGTGATGAAATCGACCGGCACAATCTGCGAGCCCTGGTGGATCAGCTGGAAATACGCATGCTGGCCGTTGGTGCCGGCCGTGCCCCAGACGATGGGGCCGGTGTCTGTGTCGATCGTGGCGCCATTGCGCTGCACCGACTTGCCGTTGCTCTCCATCTCCAGTTGCTGCATGAAGTCGGTCAGCAATTCCAGCGGCGCACAGTAGGGCACCGTGCAGGCGCTTGCTGCATTGAAGAAGCCGCGATACCACACCGACAGCATCCCGAGAATGAGCGGCAGGTTCTCGCGCGGGGCGGCGGTGGCAAAGTGACGGTCCATCGCACGAGCGCCGTCGAGCATCGCCTCGAACTGCTGCGGCCCGATCGCCAGCACGATCGACAGCCCCACCGCCGACCACAGCGAGAAACGCCCGCCGACCCAATCCCAGAACGTAAACATGTTCTCCGGATCGATGCCGAACTGGACGACCGCCTCCCGGTTGGTGGAAACGGCCACGAAATGCTGCTTCAGCTTGTCTTCGGCCACGCCGTGCTCGACGAACCAGCGGCGCATGCTGTGCGCGTTGGCCATCGTCTCGAGCGTGGTGAACGTCTTGGAGCAGACGATGGCGAGCGTGGTGTCCGGGTTCAGGTGGTCCAGCGTTTCGGCCAGGTCCGTGCCGTCAACATTGGAGACGAAATGCACGCGCACCTGGGGCACAGCCAGATGCGCCAGCGCGCGGCACACCATGCGCGGGCCGAGGTCCGATCCGCCGATGCCGATGTTGACGATGTCGGTGATGCGCTGGCCGGAGTGGCCGGTCCACGCGCCGCTGTGCACGCGGTCTGCAAAGTCGCGCATCTGGGCGCGCACACGCAGGACCTCAGGCATGACGGCTTCACCGTCGGCGCGGTAGTCGTCTTCGGCGTGGCCGCGCAGCGCGACGTGCAGCACCGAGCGATGCTCCGTGTTGTTGATGCGCTCGCCGCGCAGCATGGCGTCGCGCAACGCGAGCACGCCGGCTTCGTCCGCGAGTTGCAGCAGAAGGGCGAGCGTGTCTTGCGTGATGCGGTTCTTCGAATAGTCGACCGTGAGGCCCGCGGCTTGCAGTGTGAAGGCGTGCACGCGCTGCTCGGCGTCCGGCGCGGCAAACCAGTCGCGCAGATGCGCCGCGCGGATCGATTCTGCATGTTGCGTCAGGGATTGCCAGGCGGGGAGGGCGATGGGCATACGGCGTGATATCGGCGTAAGGGAGAACGAAGGGGAATGCGCAGTATAGCGGCGCGATGGGACCGGTTCTATCGGCGAGCGTCCGACGCCAGCAGCGCATTCAGCGCCCGGCGCGCGGGGGCGCAGAGTTCGCTCGCGTGCAGGCCGATGGGTCCGACGCCGGCTTGGACGAGGTCATCCGCTGCGCGGCCATGCAGCCACACGGCGGCGAGTGCAGCCTCGCGCGCGCCCATGCCCTGGGCCAGCAGCGCGCCGATCATGCCGGTCAGCACGTCGCCCGTGCCGCCGGTCGCCAGGCCGCCGTTGCCGGTCGGGTTGACGGCGGGCGGCATGCCGGGCGCCGCAATGATCGAGCCCGAACCCTTGAGCACCACGACGGCGCCCGTCCGGTTGACGAGCGCCTTGGCTGTTGCGAGACGATCTTGCTGGACGGTGCGCGCATCGCTGTGCAGCAGCCGTGCCGCCTCCAGCGGATGCGGCGTCAGGACCATCGGCACGCCACTTTCAGCAAGCTGCGTGAGCCGGGCCAGCAGAGCCGGCGCCTTGGCAAAAAGGTTCAGCGCATCGGCGTCGAATACGGCAGGCGTGCGGGTCGACAGCATGCGATCCAGCAGATGGGCCAGGGCCGCCTCCGACTCCTTGCCGGTGCCCATGCCCGGGCCGATGGCAAGCGCCTGCATGTCGGCCGGGTCGACCGTGCCCCATGTGTGCAGCATCAGTTCCGGCTGCGCGGGATCAACGCGGGGCGCATCGGCGGCAAGCGACACCACGTGCACTTTCCCGGCACCCAGGTACAACGCACCGCGCGCCGACAGCAGCGGCGCGCCCACCATGCCCTGCGCGCCGCCCACGACCGCCACGCTACCGTATGTGCCCTTGTGGCCATTGTGGCGCCGGCGCGGCACATGCGTGAGCCAGCGCGCCGGCGCGTTGATGCATGCATCGGCTTCGATCACGCCGTCGTGGGCCGGTTGTGCGGCCTGCAGGTCCGCCAAGGCGATATCGCCGGAGGCGTCGCGGCCGCTGCCGGTGAGCAGCCCCGGTTTGGGCGCCAGAAACGTGATCGTGCCGCGCGCTGCAATGACGGGAGAATCCGGCGCGGGCGGCTGCCCCGTGTCGCCATTGAGCCCGGACGGGATGTCGAGCGCGTAGACGGGCAGGCCGCTGGCATTGATGGTTTCGACCAGCGCGGCATGCAGCCCCGTCAGCGGCCGCGCCAACCCGACACCGAAGAGCCCATCGACGATGGCGGCTGCCGTCGCGGGCACCGAGGCGGGCGTGTGGAGCGTTTCGATCGGCACATTCGCTGCGCAGGCTTCGGTCCAGGCGCGGCGGGCGTCGTCGGGCAGCCGGGCCGGGTCCGCAGCCAGCCACACGGTCACGGCGCGGCCGCCCAGATGCAGCACGGTGGCGGCCACGAGCGCATCCCCGCCGTTGTTGCCTGGGCCGGCAACGAACAGCAGGTGGCCGTGCGGGGCACGCGTCTGCAGCCAGTCGGCGGCGGCTTCACCGGCCCGCGCCATCAGTGTGAAAGGCTCCAATGTGCGGTAGGCGGCAGCCTCCAGCGCGCGGATGCCGGCGGTGCCGAAGAGCAGGTCGGCGCCATGGTGCGCGGCCAGCGCGCCGTCGATGAGGATTTCCCGCCAAGTGCGGTGTTCAGGCATGAGAACTACGGATCCACCAGGACAGACATGACGATCTATTCTCTTACAATAGCCCGCGTTTTCCTTCCTTTCCCAGCTCCGTTGCAATGTCCAAGCCGCCGACCACCCCGAAAGCCGATGTCCCGCAAGCCGCCAGCCAGGGTGGAAAAGGTGGTCCGATCGTGTCTTCGTCGCACCTCGTATCGCTGCGCAGTCCGGAGCTGTCGGAGTTCGAATTTGCGCTGAACACGGCCTACAACGCCTACAACCGCTGGTGCGTGCGCTGCATGGCGGCGGCCGGGGTGCGCGACCTGACCTTCCTGGACGTGCTGGTGGTGCACCACGTCAACCACCGGGGCCGCGCCAAGCGGCTGGCCGACATCTGCTTCGTGCTGAATGTGGAAGACACCCACCTCGTCACGTATTCGCTCAAGAAACTGCAGGGCATGGGGCTGGTGGAGGGCACGCGCAACGGAAAGGAAGTCACATACACCACCACCGAGTCCGGCGAGACGGCCTGCTCCCGCTACCGCGAGATCCGCGAGCAGTGCCTGACCAGCAATATCTCGCCCGGCGGCGAAGAAAATGCCGAGATTGGCGAACTCGCGCGCCTGCTGCGCGTGCTGACCGGGCTCTACGAACAGGCAGCGCGCTCCGCAACGTCGCTGTGAAACGCGCGTTCCAGCCGCGGCAACGGCTGTTCATGGGCGATTTCAGGGTGATTTGACGGTCGGTAACAACGCTTGGGCAAGGTACAATAGCGGTTTTCCCGCGCACGCCGGGAAACCTCCTCTTCCTGCTACTGCCTGCCTTGCCCACCATGGCGCATTTCTCGTGCTTCCCCGGCGCTCTCGCGCTGTCCGCCTTCCGCCAGCAACGCCTGCTTTCCACCCTTAAGCGCATCGATCCGGACATCGATGCCGTCAGTGCCCAATACCTGCATTTCGTCGCCGCCGACACGCCGTTGTCGGCCGATGAGGCTGCCCGTGTGCAAGCGCTGCTGACCTACGGTTCGCCCGCCCCGGCCGATGTCGAGGGTGACCGCTTCGTGGTCATCCCGCGCTTCGGCACGATCTCGCCGTGGGCCAGCAAGGCGACGGAAATCGCCCGCCACTGCGCGCTGCCGCAGATCCACCGGATCGAGCGGGGCGTCGAATTCACCGTGACGTGCAGGAAGGGGCTGATCCGCAGCCTGACCGGTACTGCCAGGCACCTGGACGACGCCACCCGCGCCGCCGTCGCCGCGCACCTGCACGATCGCATGACCGAAACCGTGGTCGACACGCGCGAGGCCGGCTACGGCCTGTTCGACGTGCTGCCGGCCAAGCCGCTGCGCTTTGTGGACATCGCCGGCGGTCGCCAGGCGCTGGAAGCCGCCAACGTCGAGATGGGCCTGGCCCTCTCCGACGACGAAATCGACTACCTCGTCGATGCTTACCGCAAGCTCGAACGCAACCCGACCGACGTCGAGCTGATGATGTTCGCGCAGGCCAACAGCGAGCACTGCCGCCACAAGATCTTCAACGCCGACTGGACGATCGACGGCGAGCAGCAGGACAAGTCGCTCTTCGCGATGATCCGCAACACGCACCAGCTTGCGCCGCAGGGCACGATCGTCGCGTATTCGGACAACGCCGCCATCATGGAAGGCGGCATGGCCGAGCGCTGGTTCCCGCGCGCAGGCACGGAAGGCGAGACGGGTGTGCCGCAGTACGGCCGCCGCGAAGCCCTCACGCACACGCTGATGAAGGTGGAGACGCACAACCACCCGACAGCCATCTCGCCGTTCCCCGGTGCGTCGACCGGCGCGGGCGGTGAGATCCGCGACGAAGGCGCGACCGGCCGTGGCGCCAAGCCCAAGGCCGGGCTGACGGGCTTCACCGTGTCGAACCTGCTGCTGCCCGACGCCGTGCAGCCGTGGGAAAACGCCCGCGATGCGGCCCAGCCCATGGCGCACCGCAATCCCGATGAAGCGGCACCGGGCCCCGTCGGCAAGCCCGAGCGGATCGCCTCGCCGCTGCAGATCATGATCGAAGGCCCGATCGGCGGCGCTGCGTTCAACAACGAATTCGGCCGGCCCAACCTCGGCGGCTATTTCCGCGTCTATGAGCAGAACGTGGGCGGCACCGTGCGCGGTTATCACAAGCCGATCATGATCGCCGGCGGCATTGGCAACATCGATGCCGGGCACACGCACAAGCATGGCCTGCCTGCCGGCACGCTGCTGGTGCAGCTGGGCGGCCCCGGCATGCGCATCGGCATGGGCGGCGGCGCGGCCAGCTCGATGGCCACCGGCACCAATACCGCCGACCTGGACTTCGACTCCGTCCAGCGCGGCAACCCCGAAATGCAGCGTCGCGCGCAGGAAGTCATCAACGCGTGCTGGGCGCTGGGCGAAGACAACCCGATCCTGTCGATCCACGACGTCGGTGCGGGCGGCATCTCGAACGCCTTCCCGGAACTGGTGGACGGCGCAGACAAGGGCGCACGGTTCGACCTGCGCCAGGTGCATCTGGAAGAATCGGGGCTCTCCCCGGCCGAAATCTGGTGCAACGAATCGCAGGAGCGCTACACGCTGGCCATCGCCCCGGGCGATTTCCCGCGCTTCCAGGCGATGTGCGAGCGCGAGCGCGCGCCATTCTCGGTGGTCGGCTTTGCGACCGACGAACAGCAGCTGCAAGTGGTCGACAGCAGCGCCCCGGCCGACAGCCCCGAGCACTTCCCGGTCAACATGCCGATGGACGTGTTGCTCGGCAAGCCGCCGCGCATGCACCGCGACGTTCGCCGCGTCGCGCAGGAGCTACCAGAAGTCGATGTCACCGGCCTGGACCTGGAAGTCGTCGCACGCGACGTGCTGCGCCATCCGACGGTGGCCAGCAAGTCGTTCCTCATCACCATTGGCGACCGCACCGTCGGTGGCCTGAACACGCGTGACCAGATGGTCGGCCCGTGGCAGGTGCCGGTGGCCGACGTGGCCGTCACGACGCTCGACTACAAGGGTTATGCCGGCGAGGCGATGACGATGGGCGAGCGCACGCCGCTGGCCGTCATCAACGCACCGGCATCGGGCCGCATGGCGATCGGCGAGGCCATCACGAACATCGCGGCCGCACCGATCGATTCGCTCACGCAGCTGAAGCTGTCCGCCAACTGGATGGCCGCCTGCGGCGTGAACGGCGAAGACGCCCGCCTGTACGACACCGTGAAGGCCGTCGGCATGGAGCTGTGCCCGGCGCTCGGCATCAGCATTCCGGTGGGCAAGGATTCGCTGTCGATGCGCACCAAGTGGGAAGACGACGGCGTTGCCAAGGAAGTCGTCGCGCCGGTCTCGCTCATCGTCTCGGCGTTCGCGCCGGTGACGGACGTGCGCAAGACGCTCACGCCGCAGCTCAAGCAGGTCGAATCGGCCAACGCGCCGGCAGACAGCACGCTGATCCTGATCGACCTGGGCCGCGGCAAGAACCGCTTGGGCGGCAGCATCCTGGCCCAGGTCACGCAGCAGATCGGCAACAGCGTGCCCGACGTGGACGACGCCGAAGACCTCAAGCGTTTCTTCGCCGCCATCCAGCAACTGAACGCCAGCGGTTCGCTGCTGGCGTACCACGACCGCTCCGACGGCGGCCTGTGGGCAACCGTCTGCGAAATGGCCTTCGCCGGCCACTGCGGTGTGTCGATCAACGTCGACATGCTGACGCTCGACGGCGCGCATGAATCCGACTACGGCGACGCCAAGAACTGGGCGCAGCAGATCTCCGGCCGCCGCGCCGACCTGACGCTGCGCGCGCTGTTTGCCGAAGAACTCGGTGCCGTCATTCAGGTGCCGCTGGCGCAGCGCGATGCCGTCTTCGCGGTGCTGCGCGAGCACGGCCTGGCCGCCTGCAGCCACGTCATCGGCGCACCGAACGCCAACGACCACATCGAGATCTGGCGCGACGCCAGGAAGGTGTTCAGCGCCTCCCGCATCGAACTGCAACGCACCTGGACGGATGTCTCGTGGCGCATCGCCAGCCTGCGCGACAACCCGGAGTGCACGCAGAGCGAATACGACCGCATCCTCGACGCCGAAGACCCGGGCATCTCGCCCAAGCTCACGTTCGACATTGCCGAAGACGTGGCCGCGCCGTTCATCGCCACGGGCGCCCGCCCGCGCATGGCGATCCTGCGCGAGCAGGGCGTGAACTCGCAGATCGAAATGGCCTATGCGATGGACAAGGCCGGCTTCGACACCTACGACGTCCACATGAGCGACCTGCTGGCAGGCCGCACGAACCTCGCCAGCTTCAAGGGCTTCGTCGCCTGCGGCGGTTTCAGCTACGGCGATGTGCTCGGCGCGGGCGAAGGCTGGGCGAAGACGATCCTCTTCAACAGCATGCTCGCCGAGCAGTTCGCGGCTTTCTTCAACCGCACCGATTCGATCGCGCTCGGCGTGTGCAACGGTTGCCAGATGATGGCGAACCTCGCCCCGATCATCCCGGGCGCCGGCGCATGGCCCAAGTTCACGCGCAACCAGTCGGAGCAATACGAAGGCCGCCTGGTGACCGTGCAGGTGGAGGCATCCCCGTCGATCTTCTACGCGGGCATGGAAGGCAGCCGCATCCCCATCGTCGTCGCGCACGGCGAAGGCTATGCCGACTTCTCGCAGCAGGGCGACATCGGCAAGGTGGCCGTCGGCCTGCGCTACGTCGACAACCGCGGCGAAGTCACGCAGACGTATCCGCTGAACCCGAACGGCTCGCCGCAGGGCATTGCGTCGGTGACGACGCACGACGGCCGCTTCACCGTGCTGATGCCGCATCCGGAACGCGTGTTCCGGGCCGTGCAGATGAGCTGGCATCCGAAGGAATGGGAGACCGCCGGCGACGGCAGCAGCCCGTGGATGCGGATGTTCCGCAACGCGCGGAAGTGGATGGGCTGACCTGTTCTGCCGCAGCAATGCAAAACGCGCCGGGGCCACTCGGCGCGTTTTTTTTGGCCCGTCGCCACGGGTACGCATCCACGCGGCCGGCCTGAGATGGCCGCGGCAATATTCCTTAGGCAAGTGTTATATTGCGCCCGCATGCGCCACGCTCTATCAGCCGAAGAATGCATCCACCCGGCGGCGCACCGGAAAGCGACAACACAAGAACGGGTCAACCGCGCCACGGTCATGCCTCTCCAAGATCAGCGCCGGGCCCATGGGTCTATGCAACGAGGGGATCGACATGAACCGGGTCTATCGGCTGGTCTGGAGCCGCACCTTGCGTGCGCCGCAGGTGGTGTCCGAATGCACAAAGGCGTCGCACGGGGGCGTTGACGCCGGTACCCACACAGCGCATGCGCGTCGGCGCGCTTCGCTCATTTCTATCGGTGTGTCGGTCGGCCTGGCGGGCACGGCGCTCCCAGGCTGGGCCGCCACGTGCTCGCCGACCACGATCGCCAATTGCAGCGCCGCGGGCGGCAACGGCATCCCGGATCGCAGCGGCAACGGCGGCAGCGGCAATGGCGGAGGCGGCGGTTCTTCGACGCTGGGCGGAGGCACTGCCACTGTCCAAGTCCCCGGCGGGCCAACCTCAGGCGGCACGGGTGGCACCGGTGCCACGAACGACAGCGGGCAGGGCGGCGTTGGAGGCTCGCCGGCCGTCGTACTCGCTGGCGATGCCGTGGTCAACGCAAACGCGCAGGGCGGCGCGGGCCAAGCGTACGACGGATTCAACTTTGCAGCCGGTGGGGGTGGCGGCGGTGCGGGCGTGTATTCCACGGGCACCAGCGTCACTGTCAGCAATGGCGCAACTGTGCAGGGCGGCGCGGGCGGAAACGGGGGGGCCGGCACATCGGGGGCCGCTTCCAACGGTGGAGGCGGCGGCGGTGGCGGCGCAGGCCTCGTGATGGTGACGCCGGTCGGCGAAGTGAACAACCAAGGCACGCTGGTTGGTGGCAATGGCGGCAACGGAGGCGGCGGCGGAAACCCGGGTGGCGGTGGAGGCGGCGGCGATGGGTTGCTGACCCTGGGGTCCGGCTCGCAGGTGACCAACATCGGGACGATCGTCGGCGGTGTTGGCGGCGCTGCCGGTGGCGCGGGCAGCACGGCCGGTGCCAGTGGCGCGGGCGTCAACCTGGCCGCCGCGTTCAACGTGCTGACCAACGTCGGCACGATTACCGGCGGCGCGGGCAACGGCGGTGCCGCGGGCGCGGGTGTCATTGCCAACGGCGCCGTCATCGTCAATGGCGGCACGATCAGCGGCGGATTGTCCAGCGACGGCGTGACCCGTGCCGCGGCCATCCAGTTCAACGGGACGAACAACACGCTGCAACTGGTGACGGGTTCCAACATCATCGGCAACCTCGAGGTGGCCGCGGGGGCGGCAGCCAAGATCACGGCCGGCACTGCAGGCCTCTCGCTCTCCAACAACGTCACGCTGGGCGACGCCACGTCGCGCGTCACGCTCGATTCGACCACGACGAACCTCGTGGTGTCAGGCGTCATATCGGGCGCGGGCGGCGTGGGCGTCACCGGCAGTCGAACGATCACGCTGACGGGCGACAACACCTACACCGGCGCGACCACCATCACCACGGGCACGCTGCAGATCGGCAACGGCGGCACCACTGGTTCGGTGGCCGGCAACATCGTCAACAACGGCACACTGGCTTTCAATCGCAGCGACGCAGTGACGTACGCCGGCACCATCAGCGGCGCCGGCAATCTGGTGCAGGCCGGAGCCGGCACGTTGACCCTCTCGGGCACGGCGGGCTATGCCGGCAGCACGACCATCAATGCGGGCACGCTCGCGTTGTCCGGTGCCGGCAGCATCGCGGCTTCGAGCGGCGTGGTGAACAACGGCACGTTTGATATTTCGGGGACGACCTCGGGCGCGACCATCAACGCATTGACCGGCTCCGGCATCGTCGCCCTCGGTGGCCGGACGCTCACGCTTGCGAACGCAGCCGGCACGTTCAGCGGCACGATCGGGGGGACGGGCGGCCTCACGGTCAGCGGTGGCGCGCAAACGCTGTCGAGTGCCAACGGCTTTACCGGCGCAACGACGATCAGTGGCGGCACGCTCGCGCTGTCCGGCGCCGGCAGCATCGCGGCCTCCAGCGGCGTGGTGAACAACGGCACGTTCAATATTTCGGGGACGACCTCCGGCGCCACGATCAACGCACTGACAGGCTCAGGCACCGTCGCCCTGGGCAGCCGGACGCTGACGCTGGCCAACGCATCGGGCACCTTCAGCGGTGCCATCGGCGGCACGGGGGGCCTCACGCTGAATGGCGGCACGCAAACTCTGTCCGGCGTGAACACCTATGGCGGTGCAACGACGATCAACGCCGGCACGCTGGCGTTGACGGGTGCCGGCCGCCTGGCGTCGGGCACGACGGTCGCGCTCACGGGCGCAACGTCGGCACTCGATCTGTCCGCAGGAGCCAGCCAGACGGTCGCCCATCTGTCTGGCGTCGCTGGCAGCCGCGTGGTGCTGAATGGCAGCGCGCTGACGCTGGCCGACGACTCGTCCCAAGCCTTCGGCGGCAGCCTGAGCGGCAACGGATCATTGATCAAGCAGGGCACGGGCACGCTCACGTTGAACGGTGTCAGCAGCAGCTTCTCTGGGTCGACCACGGTGGCAGGCGGCACGCTGGCCGTCGGCGATGCGGCAAACGCCAGTGCCGTGCTTGGCGGCAATGTCCTGGTGAACGCGCTGGGCACGCTGCGCGGCCACGGCACGGTTTCGGGCGATGTGAGCAGCAGCGGGGTGGTGGCGCCGGGCGGCTCCATCGGCACGCTGTCCGTTGGGGGCAATTACACGCAAGCGTCGGGCGGGACGCTCGCCATCGAGGTGAGCCCGACGGACGCCTCGCAACTGCGCGTGGGCGGTGCCGCGGCGCTCGGCGGGTCGCTTGCCATCGTGTTCGATCCGGGCACCTACACCGCGCGCCGCTACACCGTGCTGAGCGCGGCCAACGGCGTGACGGGCCGCTTCGCCAACGTCAGCACCGCCACGGCCGGCGCCAGCCTCGGCACGCTGCAGACCTC
This sequence comes from Ralstonia sp. RL, assembly GCF_001683835.1. Classification (NCBI taxonomy): domain Bacteria; kingdom Pseudomonadati; phylum Pseudomonadota; class Betaproteobacteria; order Burkholderiales; family Burkholderiaceae; genus Ralstonia; species Ralstonia sp. RL. Next base: position 15,034 of record NZ_LWRX01000061.1, read on the forward strand.
GGTGGACTACGGAACGAATGCGGTCGATCTGCTGCTCGCGGAAGCAACGGCGCCCGGTGCACCCGGCGGCGGGACCGTCGTCGCCCCGACAAAAACCTCCATCTACACGGCGCTTGGCACGACGGCGCTGCTGCAGGCGCAAGGCGCCAACGCCGCGCTGCTCGGCCGGCTGTCCGGGCCGCAAGACGCGCTGGGCGGCGCCACCAACGTCTGGGCTACGGCCAGCGGATCCAGCACGAAGGTGGGCGGCACAGGCAATGCGCCGGGCTTCCTCACGCACGCCTACGGGTTCCTGGCGGGAGCGGAGGGCCGCATGGGCGCGGCCACCGTCGGCGCGGCGGGCGGCTACACGCACACCACGCTCGGCGAGGACACGACCGGCGCATCGGGCGCCATCGACACGTTGCGCGTGGCACTTTACGGCGCGCAGCCGATGGGCGCCATCAACCTGTCGGCCACGGTCGGCTATGGGCTCGATTTCTTCTCGCAGAAGCGGCCGTTCGGCAGCGTGGGCACCGCCGAGGGCGACCATCTCGCGCACGAATTCACGGCTGCCACGCAAGCCAGCTTGCCCCTGGAGATCGGCGGCCTCCGCCTCGCGCCGCACCTGGGCCTGCGCTACGCCTACGTGCGCGGCAGCGGCTTCGGAGAGGACGGCGCCCACGGCCAGAACCTCCAGGTCGGCCCGGACAGCGCGCGCAGCCTCCAGCCGTATGTGGGCGTCACGCTCGACAAGGCCTTCGGAGACGTGCGCCCCGTCAACGTGCAACTTCGCTTGGGCTATGCGCATGAGCTGATGAACGCCGGCCGTGTCGTCCAGGTGCAGAGCCAGGACGGCACCGTGTTCGCGGCCCCGGGCACCGATCTGCCGCGTTCGTTCCTGACGACGGGTGCGAGCGTCACGCTCCAGGCAGCCAAGGCGACCACGGTGTCCTTGGGTGTGGATACCACCATCAATACGAGCCACGTGTCTGCGCAGTCTGCGTACGTGCGGGTCAACCATCGGTTTTAACGGAAGCCGCGTGCTGAAAGAAAAAACGCGCCGACGTGATCTCGGCGCGTTTTTTTACCAGCACCAGCGGAGCGTCTAGCGGCCAAACTTCTCGACAACGCCGCGCCACAACGCATCACGCTCGGCGCCCAGGTGCGCGCCGCTTGCATCGCCCGACGCGTCCTGGCCCACCGCAAGATGGACCATGGTGAGCCCGGATTGCGGGTCCACGTAGATCGCCTGCCCATGGACGCCGAGCAGCACGAATCGCCGTGCTTGTCCCGGCAAAAGCCAGACCTGATAGCCGTAGCCGTAATAGCGGCTGCCGTGATACGTCATCTGCCCGGGGCGAAACGCATCGGGCTGGCGCGCTGCGTCGGTCATGTCGAGCAGGAAGTCGCGCGGCACGACTTGCCGGCCTTGCACCACGCCATCGTTGGCCAGCATCGACCCGAGGCGCGCGTAGTCCCGCGCCGTTGCATTGAAGCCGCCCTGGGCAAACGCCGATCCGTCGGATTGGCGCAGGAGGTAGGTCGCCTTGCCTTCGGCCCCCATCGGTTTCCATAGCTTGTCGTCAACGAAGTCGCACAGGCTGCGGTGCGTCGCCGCTTGCAGCACGAGCGCCAACACTTCGGTTTGCGCGCCCGCGTAGTTGAAACGCGTGCCCGGCGCATCGGCGCGCTCGTTGACCTGGGCCGCGGCCGCGAGCACGCCTTGCTTTGCTGCCGTCTTGAGAAAACGTGCACGGTCGTCGGTGGGGGTGTAGTCCTCGACGTACTTCGCGCCGGAGGCCATGCGCAGCAGATCGACGATGCGCGTTTCACCGTACAGCGTGCCTGCAAGGTCCGGCACGTACTGGTCAACACGGTCGTCCAGCAAGTGCAGGCTTCCATCCTCCAGCGCCTTGCCGATGGCCAGTGCAACCAGCGTCTTGGCCATCGAGTTGGACAGCATGCGCATGTCTCGCGTGCGGTCGTAGCCGTAATGCTCGGCCAGGATGACGCCGTCCTGAACGATCAGCACAGCGGTCGCGCGCTGATGCTCCATGTAGTCGGCCAGCGTGTAGTCATGGTTGCGGAAGCGATACCGGACATCCGCCTCCTTGTCTGCCATCTTGAGCTGCACCGGTTGGTCGGCCGGCGCCAGTCCGCAAGACGGCGAGATGCGGTCCATGCCGCTGAAGGCCCCCACGATGTACTGGGCCTCGTGGATGCGTGCGGCGCTTGGCGCGAGCGGATAGCCTTGCGCCTTGCCGAGTCGATCTTCATCGGGCGAAGCGACGGCGACGCTGCAGGCGAGCAGCGCGCACATCGCGCAGTGTTGGAGAGCGTTCATTGGCTGGGTCGGGGGAGAGATTGCGGGCGGCGGCAAGCCGTGAGACTACACCGGCCGCAAGGCGGAGCGCCTACGCATTCGTGCCCAGCGGTTCCAGATACGGCTCCAGCAACTCGCTCATCCAGTTCATGAAGACCTGCACCCGAACCGGCAGGTTTCGTCGGTTGGGATACACCAGCGAAACCGGCATCGGCGGCGGCCGAAAGTCGGGCATGACGTCAAGGAGCGTACCGTCCGCAATCGCCGACGACAGCCCCGCGTACACGGGTGCCTGGATCATCCCCAGCCCCGCGCGGCACGCTGCGTCGTAGCTCTCGGCCGAGCTGACGGTCACCGCGCCTTTCATCGGCCGAAACGCCGAGCGGCCGTCCACCGTGTATTCCCACCCCGGCGACTTCGTCCCCAGCGTCTGCACGTAATGGACGATGCGATGGTGGTCGAGGTCGTCGAGCGTTTTCGGCATGCCATAGCGCGCGATGTAGGCCGGGCTGGCGCAGTTCACCTGATGCAACTGGCCGAGCGGGCGGGCGATCAGGCTGCTGTCGGCCAGGTTACCGATGCGCAGGACGCAGTCGAAGCCTTCGCGCACGGGGTCTACGCGGCGGTCGGTGCTGGACAGCTCGATCTCGAGGTCGGGATGCATCTCCAGAAACGCGGGCAGGGCCGGGATGACGATGCGGCGCGCCACGCCCACCGGCATGTCGACGCGCAGCCGGCCGCGCAGCGCCTGCGGGCTCTGGCGGAACATGGTCTGCAGTTCGTCCATGTCGGCCAGCAGATCCTGGCAGCGCTCGTAGAACGTCTGGCCGTCCTGCGTGAGCTGCACCTTGCGGGTGGTCCGGTGCAGCAGGCGCGTGCCGAGCATCGTCTCCAGCTGCTGCACCGCCACCGAGGCGGCCGGCTTGGGAATGCTCAAGGCTTCTGCCGCGCGCGTGAAGCTGGCAAGTTCAGCCACGCGCACAAAAATCTGCATGGCTTCGAGTCGGTTGGTGGACATGGCGGGTGAGTTGATTGTTATCTGTGAACAAACACACCGATAGGATAAGCGAGATTTATTCTTTGTTTGTCGCCCAATACCATGCTCTCACGGTGTTCGACACCCATCCCAAACCCAACCGGAGAGCAAACATGACGCAGACCCACACCCCCATCGCGATCGTCACCGGCGGCAGCCGCGGCCTTGGCAAGAACATGGTGCAGAAGCTGGCCCAGCGCGGCACCGACGTGATCTTCACCTACCGCACCAACCGCGCGGAAGCCGATGCCCTCGTCGCTGAACTGACTTTCCAGGGCCGCCGCGCCGCCGCCTTGCAGCTGGACGCCGGCAAGATCGCCACGTTCCCGGCCTTTGCCGAGGCCGTGCGCGGTGTGCTGGCGCAGTGGAAGGCCGAGCGCTTCGATTACCTCCTCAACAACGCCGGCGTGGGCGTGCATGCCACGGTGGCCGAAACCACCGAAGTGCAGTTCGACGAACTGATGAACGTGCATTTCAAGGGCGTGTTCTTCCTCACGCAGATCCTGCTGCCGCTCATGGCGGACGGCGGGCGCATCGTGAATATCTCGTCGGGGCTGGCGCGCTTTGCGCTGCCGGGCTACGGCGCGTATGCGGCAATGAAGGGCGCGGTGGAGGTGCTGACGCGCTATCTGGCGAAGGAACTCGGCCCGCGCGGCATTGCCGTGAACGTGGTGGCGCCGGGCGCCATCGAGACGGACTTTGGCGGCGGTGCGGTGCGCGACAACGCGAGCCTCAATGCGATGGTGGCGTCCAATACGGCACTGGGGCGCGCTGGCCTGCCGGACGATATTGGCGGCGTGGTGGCCTCGCTGCTGTCGCCGGATAACCGGTGGATCAATGCGCAGCGGATTGAGGCGTCGGGCGGGATGTTCCTGTAAGCAGCGGCAGATCGCGACACTCGGCGTTCTGCCGTGCCGCTGTCGAGTTCTGAGCTCGGGGCGCCGAGGAAATAGCTCTGCGTGTTGCGTTCGGAATTTGGAACTGGTGGCTTGATGGGTTGGCGCGGCGGCGCTGCGCTTGTTTCGCCCCCGGCAGGGGATGAAACAAGGGATGCACCACAAGAAACAACCCAAAAACCAAGAACCCTTACGCCACCGCCTTAGCCGCAGCCCGCCCCCGCAGCCACTCAAACGTCAACAGCAGACACGTCGAAAACACAATCAGAATCGTCGCCAGCGCCGCAATCGTCGGCGAGATGTTTTCGCGAATCCCGGTAAACATCTGGCGCGGCAGCGTCACCTGATCGGCCCCCGCCAGGAAGAGCGTCACCACCACTTCGTCAAACGATGTGGCAAACGCAAACAGCGCGCCGGAAATCACGCCCGGTGCGATGACGGGCAGGGTAATGCGGAAGAACGTCATGACCGGGTTGGCGCCCAGCGACAGGCTCGCCCGCACGAGGTTGTGATTGAAGCCCTGCAGCGTCGCCAGCACCGTCGTCACCACAAACGGCACGCCCAGCGCCGCATGCGCGAGGATCAGCCCGATATACGTGTTGGCCAGGCCCAGCGGGGCAAAGAACAGGTACATGCCGACGCCTACGACGACCACTGGCACGATCATCGGCGACACCAGCACCGCCATCAGCAGGCCCTTGCCACGGAAGTCCGCCTTGTTCAGCCCGATGGCGGCCAGGGTGCCGAGCACCGTTGCGACGATCGTGGCGGCGGGCGCGACGATGAAGCTGTTCTTGGCCGCCATGCGCCATTCATCCGACGTGACGAGGTTCTGATACCAGCGCAGCGAATAGCTCGGAATCGGATACGACAGGAACGTGCTCGACGAGAACGAGAGCGGCACGATCACCAGCACCGGCAGCACGAGGTACAGCAGGGTCAGCACGGCCAGGCCGCGCAGCGCGAAGTACCACAGGCGCTCGACGAGCGAGGTGTGCGGGGCGAACATCGGTTTGGCGAGTTTCATGTTCGATGGGCTCCGTTCAACCAACGCGGACCTTGGGCCGCGTGAAGCGTCCATACACGGCGTACAGCACCAGCGTGGCCAGCAACAGCAGCGCACCCAGCGCGCATGCCATGCCCCAGTTGATCGTGACGTTGGTGAAGTACGCCACGTAGTAGCTGACCATCTGGTCGTTCGGCCCGCCCAGCAGCGCGGGGGTGATGTAGTAGCCGAGTGCCAGGATGAACACCAGCAGCGCACCGGCGCCGATGCCCGGATACGTCTGCGGCACATACACGCGCCAGAAGGCGGCAAACGGATGGCTGCCCAGCGACACGGCCGCGCGCTGGTACGTCGGCGGGATCGACTTCATCACGCTGTACAGCGGCAGGATCATGAACGGCAGCAGGATGTGCGTCATCGAGATGTACACGCCCACGCGGTTGAACAGCAGCGCCAGCGGCTCCTTGATGATGCCGAGGTCGATCAGGCCGTGGTTGATCAGGCCTTCGGTCTGCAGCAGCACGATCCACGCCGCCACGCGCACGAGGATGGACGTCCAGAACGGGATCAGCACCATCACCATGACGAGGTTGGCGCGGCGCTCCGGCAGCGAGGCGATCCAGTACGACAGCGGATAGCCGAGCAGCAGGGCGAACAGCGTCACCATCGCGCTGATGACGAAGGTGCGCACGAACACCGTCACGTAGATCTGCTCGTCGGGGTCGGTGGCTTCGATGTGGCCGAAGGCGTCTTGCCGGTGGTCCAGCGCGGCCAGCAGGTAGAACGGCGACGTGCGGCTGCTGTTCTTGGCAATGGCCTGCCAATACGCGACATCGCCCCAGCGCTCGTCGACTTCAAGCAGCTTGGCGCGGGTCTGGCTGGGCGTGAGCGTCGATGCCTTGCCCTGGTCATCGGCCAGCGGCATGGCGCGCGCGGTCTTGGCCACCAGCGAGCGGAAGCCTGAAATTTCTGTGTTGAGGCGGCGGGCCAGTGCGCCCATCGCTTCGCCTTCGCTCACGGTCGTGAGGTCGGCGGCGAGCGCGGCGTAGGCGGCGTCGGTCGGCGGGCTCTTGCGGTCCCAGCCCTTCAGGGCGACGACGGTTCTGGGCAGCGCGTCGGCCACCTCGGGGTTCTGCACGGCGCGTGTGAGCAGGGCGCCGATCGGCACGACAAAGATCAGCAGCAGGAAGATCGCGAGCGGCGCCACCAGCGCCAGCGCCATGGCACGCCTGCGCGCCTCAGCGCTCTTCAATTCGCGTTTGAGTTTGGCCGTCGATTCCGGAACCGATTCAGCCGCGATCGTCATGGTGTTCAATGCTGCCTCGCCATCGCTACGGGAATTCGTCCGGCGGATGCCTCGCCAAACCTGCAGGGCATCCGCGCGGTCACTGCGTTACACCGCGATGCGGTTACTTCGACGCCCACGAGGCGAAGCGCTGTTCCAGCTCGTCGCCGTGGTCGGTCCAGAACTGCAGGTTCTGCAGCACCGCGTTCTTGCTGTTCTCGGGCGAGTTCGGCATGTTGGCCTGTGTCTTGGCATCGAGCGCCTTGATGGCGGCCACGTTGGCCGGGCCGTATGCGATGTGCTTGGCGTATTCCTGCTGCGGCTTCTGCGACAGCGTGTACGCGATGTACTGCTCGGCCAAGGCCTTGTTGGGCGAGCCCTTCGGGATGGCCCAGTAGTCGAGGTCGTAGATGCTGCCGTTCCACACCACCTTGAGGTTCTTGCCTTCGCGTTGCGCGGCATCGATGCGGCCGTTGAAGGCGGTGGACATCACCACGTCACCCGCCACCAGGAACTGCGGCGGCTGTGCGCCGGCTTCCCACCACTGGATGTACGGCTTGAGCTGATCGAGCTTCTTGAACGCGCGGTTCTGGCCATCCTTGGTGGCCAGCACCTTGTAGACCTCCTTGACCGGCACGCCGTCGGCCATCAGCGCGAATTCCAGGTTGTAGCGCGCGCCCTTGCGCATGCCACGCTTGCCCGGGAAGGTCTTCACGTCCCAGAAATCGGCCCAGCCCTTGGGGGCGGTCTTGAGCTTGTCGGCGTTGTAGGCCAGCGCGGTGGACCACACGAAGAAGCCCACGCCGCAGGTTTGCGGTGCTTCCGGGATCAGGTCGGTCTTCTTGGCGATCTTGCTCCAGTCGAGCTTCTCGAACAGGCCTTCGTCACAGCCGCGGCCGATGTCGCCGGATTCGACTTCCACTACGTCCCAGTTGACGTGCTTGGCTTCGACCATGGCCTTGATCTTGGCCTGCTCGCCGTTGTACTCGACCACGGTGACCTTGTTGCCGGTCTGCGTCTCGAACGGCTTGTTGAAGGCGGCCTTCTGCGCATCGCCGTTGGCACCCCCAAAGTTGACGACGGTGAGTTCCGCCGCATGGGCGCCCGACTGCGCACCGAATGCAATGGCGAACGCGCCGGCAAGTACGCTCAGACGCGTCTTCGTGATGTGTTTCATGTTGGCTCCTCTTTTGGCTTTAGCGTGTGGATACGGCTTTGTGGTCGTGTTACGGCTCAGACAAAAACGCGCAGGTGTTCAGGCGCGAACTCGAGCTGGATCGGCGCGCCGGGCGTAAAGCCTTCAAGCGCGCGCGTGCCCAGCGGCACCTTGACGAAGCATTCGGGTTGGTCGGGCAGGGCGCAGCGCATGCGCACGTGGTCGCCAAAGTAGACGAGGCCGCGCGTCTGCCCGGTGATCGCGTTGCCGGCGGCGGAGGTGCCCTCGGCCAGCCGCATGCGCTCGGGGCGGATGCAGCCCGTGGCCGTGGCCCCGACGTTGGCGCCGGCCACGTTGCGGCCGACCACGCGGGCGCCGTCGTTGAGTTGCAGTTCGCAGTACTCGCCGTCAACGCGGATGACGGTGCCGCGCAGCGTGTTGCTGTCGCCGATGAAGTTGGCGACGAACTCGTTGCAGGGGCGCTCGTAGAGGCTGTCCACCGTGTCGAGCTGCTGCACGATGCCCTTGTCGAACACGGCGACGCGGTCGGACATGGTGAGCGCCTCGCCCTGGTCGTGCGTCACGTAGACGAAGGTCACGCCCAGCTTTTCGTGCAACGATTTCAGCTCGTACTGCATGTGTTCACGCAGTTGCTTGTCGAGCGCGCCCAGCGGTTCGTCCATCAGCACGAGCTTGGGCTCGAACACCAGCGCGCGGGCCAGTGCAATGCGCTGCTGCTGGCCGCCCGAGAGCTGCGCGGGGTAGCGCTTGGCAAAGCCTTCCATGCGGACCATCTGCAGGGCCTTGTGCACGCGCTCGGCACGTTCGGCGGCGGGCAGCTTGCGCACGGTCAGCGGGTATTCCACGTTCTGCGCCACTGTCATGTGCGGAAACAGCGCGTAGTTCTGGAACACCATGCCGATGTTGCGCTTGTGCGGCGGCACGTTGTTCAGCAGCGCGCCTTCGAGGCGGATCTCGCCGCTGGTCGGGAATTCGAACCCGGCCAGCATCATCAGGCACGTGGTCTTGCCCGAGCCGGACGGACCGAGCAGGGTGAGGAACTCGCCCTGGTAGATGTCCAGGTCCAGGTGCTTGACCACGAGGGTCTCGCCGTCATACGTCTTGCGTACACCGCGAAAGCTGACGATCACGTCGTCGGTCTTCATTGCTGCTCCTCCGTCAACCGGTCGTGTTGTGACGATTTGTGAATGGACTATAGCGGCTCATGGTTTTATCAAGTGGACCCAATTCTGGCTATTTGATGGAGCCAATTTATGCGAGCTGAGCACCGCCCCAGTGAGCGCGGTACGCGTGGGCACCACAATAGGGAAAACCCCCGATGCCTTGCTCTAGCAGGCATCGCAGCCGATCAGCCTGGGGCACGCGCGCCGGCTCCTGGTCGCTGGCAATCGGTGGCGAACCGGCGGGCGTAACAGCGTCCGGATGGAACCAATTTGGCCGGAACAGGCCCGCGCGCCGTCTGCCTGGAAATGGTGCGCCGCGTCGTCACGCAAACGGTGCACGGGTGATCGGCGGACGGGGCACGGTGCAGTTGCCGATGTTGTCTTGCAGCAACCGCTGGCGTGTCGGATCAGGACGCCGCTTCGTCCGCAGGGGCGAGCGCCAGGCAGACGGTGACGGTCAGCCCGCCGCCAGGCGTGTCGGACAGCGCGACCGTGCCGCCATGCATGCGGGCGATCTCGCGCACGATGGCGAGGCCCAGGCCGCTGCCTTCGTGGCCCGCTGCCGCGGCTCCGCGGTAAAAGCGGCCGAACACCGCGTCACGTTCGAGCACGGCAATGCCGGGGCCGTCGTCTTCGACCTGGAGCACCCCCTGCTCGCCAAACGTCGCCATGGCACGCCGGCTGACGCGCACAGTCACGCGTGAGCCATGGCCGGCGTAGCGCAGGGCGTTGTCGAGCAGGTTGCCGACCAGCTCCTGCAGCCATTGCGGGTCGCCAGCCACGATCACGGGCTCGCCTTCGAAGCCGAGATCGATACCAGCCTTGCGGGCCACGGGCGCGAGTTCGAGTGCAACGTCGCCGGCCAGCGCATCGAAGCGCAGCGGTTGCAACTGCGGTGTGTAGCCGCTGTCGGGCTCCAGGCGCGAGAGCGACAGCAGCTGCTGGACGCCCTTGGCTGCTTCGCGGACCGTGCCGTGCAGCGGTTGCAGATGGCGGCGGATGCGCTCGCCGTCGGGCTCGCGCAGGGCCAGTTCCGACTGCGCCTGGATCACGGCCAGCGGCGTCTTCAATTGATGTGCGGCGTCGGCAAAGAAGCGCTTGCGGGCCTGCACCATGCGCAGCAGGCGCGCCACGTACTGATTGATGGCCTCGACCAGCGGCGCGACCTCTGCTGGCAGGCCTTGCTGCGGTAGCGGTGCAAGCTCATCGGTGCCGCGGCTGGCCACGGTTTCGCTCAACTGGCGCAGCGGCCGCAGGCCGCGCCGCACGCCCAGCCAGACGATGCCCACGGCCAGCACCACCAGCAGCACTTCCTGCTGCAATGAACCCGCCAGGATCTCGTGCGCCAGCGCCTCGCGCGGCTCCAGCGTTTCACCCACCAGCAGCCAGATGACCTGCGTTTGGCCCGACTGCGCATCGCGCACCGGCAGCGGTTGCACGGCCATGCGCACCTGCATGCCGCGAAACTGCGTGTCGTAGAACAGCGTGCGATAGGGCGTGGCGCGCTGCCCGCCGGGCATGGGCAGATCGTCGTAGCCGGTGAGCGTGCTGCCGCCGGCATCGACGATCCGGTAGAAGATGCTGCTGCCGGTTTCCGATTCGAGAATGTCCAGCGCTAGGTAGGGCAGGTCGATGGCGAATTGCTTGTTGCGCAGTCGCACGCCTTCGCGCATGGCCTTGAGCGAGGCCTCGAGCGTGCGGTCGAACGCGGCGTTGGCGGCTGTCATGGCGCGCGTGTAAGTCAGCCACGCATCGAGCGCGAGCAACCCCAGCAGCGGCAGCAGCAGCCAGAACGAAAGCTGCCGGCGCAGGCTCGACGGGTTCATGGGGCGGCGCCTTCCGTGGCTTCCAGCAGATACCCGAGGCCGCGCAGCATGACGATGGCGACGCCGCTGCCATCGAGCTTCTTGCGCAGGCGGTGCACATAGATCTCGATGGCGTCGGCGTTGACGGATTCGTTGATGCTGAAGATCTTTTCCGAGATGGCGGCCTTGTTGACGGCGCGACCGTCGCGCAGCATCAGGACTTCCAGCACGGCGCGCTCGCGGCCGGTGAGGGCGAGCAGTTCTCCGTGCAGCGTGAAGGCGCCGCTGATGCCGTCGTAGTGCAGCGGGCCGCATTGCAGCTGCGTGCTTTCGTGGCCGTGGCTGCGTCGGATCAGCGCCCGGGCGCGGGCTTCGACTTCGGTCAGGTCGAACGGTTTCGCAAGGTAATCGTCAGCCCCGAGGTTGAGGCCGCGCACGCGCTCTTCCACGGCGCCATGTGCGGTCAGGATCATCACCGGCAGCGGGTTCTTGCGGGCGCGCAGGCGGCGCAGCACTTCCAGCCCGTCCAGGCGGGGCAGGCCAATGTCGAGAATGGCCAGCGCGTAGTCCTGCGTGGTGAGCAGCAAGTCGGCCGCGTGGCCGTCATGCACGCAATCGACCGTGAAGCCGGCCTGGCCGAGGGCTTCTTCCAGCGTGCTGGCCAACTTCAGGTTGTCTTCCACCAACAGGATGCGCATATCGGGACATCTCTCACTCAGCCGCAGAGGAATACAGACATCGCCGCATGTTTTGAAGCTAGGGAAACCCCCGAGAACGCCGCGACACAGCCCCGCAATTTCCCGTCAATCGAAAGTGAACTGAAAGTGCGTCCCTCATACGATCCGTCCCGCCCAACGGCCCTGTGACTGGGCCTTTGCGCAAGGACAACGAATAAGGGAGACCTGATGAACAAGACTTCGATGGCGCTGGCCGTGGTGGCGCTCGCCACCGCGACGACGGCTGGCACGGCCGCCGCACAATCCTCCAACGTGACCCTGTACGGGATCATGGATTCGGGCATCGAGTATGTGAACCACGCCGGTCCGAACGGCGGCAGCGCCACGCGCCTCGTCTCGGGTGGCAAGAACACATCGCGCTGGGGCATGCGCGGCACCGAAGACCTGGGCGGCGGCCTGAAGGCCGTGTTCAACCTGGAAAGCGGCATCGCCATCGACACCGGCAAGCTCGACACCGACAACACGCTGTTCGACCGCCGCGCGGTGGTGGGGCTGGCGGGCGGCTTCGGCCAGGTGGTCGCCGGTCGCACCTTCACCACGACGTACGACTTCATGCTGCCGTACGACCCGATGGGCTATGCGCCGAACTATTCGTGGGCCACATCGTCCACGGCAACGGGTGACCGCAAGGACGGCCTGTTCTCGCGCGCTTCCAACGCCGTGCGTTATGACGGCACGTTTGGCGGCCTGAAGCTGGGCGCCACCGTGGGCTTTGGCGAGGCAGCGGGCAACTTCAAGAGCAGCTCCAAGTACGACCTGGGCGTCGGCTACAGCGTGGGCGGCTTCTCGGCAGCCGTCACGTGGGATCGCCAGAACGGCGCTGGCACCAGCACCACGCCGGCAGACACGACCGATTACATCCAGGGCATTCACGCCGGTGCCAGCTACGACTTCGGCGCACTGAAGCTGTTCGCGGGCTACCGCAACTACAAGCGCGCGTTCACCACGGCCACCGCCAGCCTGCGCAGCGACATGTATTGGGCGGGTGCCAGCTACGACGTGACGCCGGCCTTCACGCTGTACGGCGCGGTGTACAAGCAGAACATCAAGGACGGCACGGATGCCGATCCGATCCTGTTCTCCGTGCGCGGCCAGTACGCGCTGTCCAAGCGCACGACGGCGTATCTGTCTGCCGGTTATGCCAAGGCCAAGAACGGCCAGAACGTGAGCCTGTCGCGCGACGTGGTGGGTTATGGCAACAACCAGGTCGGTGTGACGGCGGGCCTGCAACACCGCTTCTGATCGACGGCAGGCGCATCCAAGGAAAACGGGCACCCGAAGGTGCCCGTTTTTCATGGTGCGTTGAAACGCTGCGTGCGGCTTAGCCGAGGAGCAGGGCGTCGTCGTCCACCTTGGCGCCGCGCGTTTCCTCGAACTTCTGCAGCAGGTGCGGCACGTCCAGGCCACGGCGTTCCTCGCCTTGCACGTCGAGGATCACGTTGCCCTGGTGCAGCATCACCGTGCGGTCGCCGTAGTCGAGCGCCTGGCGCATGGAGTGCGTCACCATCATCGTCGTCAGCTTGCTCTCCGAGACGATCTTGGCGGTCAGCTCCAGCACGAAGGCGGCCGTTTTCGGGTCGAGCGCGGCAGTGTGCTCATCCAGCAGCAGGATGCGCGACGGCTGCAGCGAGGCCATCAGCAGGCTCACCGCCTGGCGCTGACCGCCCGAGAGCAGACCGATGCGGTCGGTCAGGCGGTTCTCGAGGCCGAGGTCGAGCCGGCGCAGCTGCTCGCGGAAGATCTCGCGCCACTTGCGGTTGGTCGCAAACCTGAAGCCGCGACGCTGGCCGCGACACATGGCCAGCGACATGTTCTCTTCGATCGTCAGGTTTTCGCAGGTGCCGGCCATCGGGTCCTGGAACACGCGGGCGACCTTGTCGGCACGCTGCCATGCGGTCTTGCGCGTGACGTCTTCACCGTCGATCGTGATGCGGCCCGAGTCGACCATCTGGTCGCCGCTGATGGAGTTCAGGAACGTCGACTTGCCGGCCCCGTTGGAGCCGATCACGGCGACGAACTGGCCCGCCGGAATGTCCAGCGACAGGCCGCGCAGCGCGCGCGTCTCGATGGGCGTGCCGGGGTTGAAGGTGAGGGTGAGTCCTTGTGCGCTCAGCATGTCAGTTCCCCTTGGTACCGTTCTTGGCGAGCTTGCCGAACACCTTGCGGCGCACACCGGGAAGCACGAGCGCGATCACCACCAGCGCGGCGGTCACCATGTTCAGGTCCTGCGCCTGCAGGCCGATGAAATCACTGTTGAGCGCCAGCGCGATGAAAAAGCGATACAGGATCGCACCCACCACCACGGCCAGCGTGGTCAGCACCAGGCGGCGTGCCGGGAGCACGGTCTCGCCGATGATGACGGCGGCCAGGCCGATCACGATCGTGCCGATCCCCATGGAGACATCGGCGCCGCCCTGCGTCTGCGCATACAGCGCGCCTGCAAGCGCCACGAGGGCGTTGGAAATGGCCATGCCCGCCAGCGTGGCCGCCCCGGTGGCGACACCCTGCGCGCGCGCCATGCGCGGGTTGGCGCCGGTCGCGCGCAGCGACAGGCCGATCTGCGTGGAGAAGAACCAGTCCACCAGCAGCTTGACGATCACCACGACCACGCCCAGCAGCACCGGGCGGAACACATAGTCGGGCATCCATTCGGGCTGCAGCAGCGAGAACACGGTCGGCTCGGAGATGAGCGGCACGTTTGGCTTGCCCATGATGCGCAGGTTGACCGAGTACAGCGCGATCATCATCAGGATGCTGGCGAGCAGATCCATGATCTTCAGGCGCACGTTGAGCCAGCCCGTGATGAACCCCGCCACGGCGCCGGCCAGCGTGCCGCCCAGCGTCGCCATGAACGGATCGTGTCCGCCGGCGATGAGGGTGGCCGCCACCGCGCCGCCCATCGGGAAGCTGCCGTCAACGGTGAGGTCGGGGAAATTGAGGATGCGGAAGGAGATCAGCACCCCGAGCGCCACGAGGCTGAAGATCAGACCGATCTCCAGGGCGCCGAGCAATGAAAACAGTGACATGGCAGAGGTGGGCGCGGTGGTTGGGTACCGGCCTGTAGGCAATGAACGGGGGACGCTTGAGGGTAAAGCGCAGGCGCCCGAGCTTGATGCGGCGGATAGCCGCGTTCGGGCTCGGGCTGCCAGACCCGCGCCGGGACGGCTCCCTCGGGCGGAAGCCGACCCCGGCGCCTGCGCGTTACTTGATGACTTCCTTGGCGTCCTTCAGCAGGTCGGCCGACAGCGTCGCGCCTTGCTGCTTCGCCGCCTTTTCGTTCACGAACAGTTCCAGGTCGGAGCTGCCGGCCGAGGCGATCGCGCCCGGCTTTTCGCCCTTCAGGATGCGCGCGACAACCTTGCCGGTCTGCTGCCCGAGCTTGTAGTAGTTGATGCCCAGCGCTGCGATGGCGCCGCGCTTGACGCTGTCGGTATCGCCGGCCACCAGCGGGATCTTCGCTTCGTTGGCCACCTTCACCAGCGACTCATACGCCGACACCACGTTGTTGTCGGTGTTCGTGTAGATCACGTCGACCTTGCCGATCAGGTTCTTGGCTGCGGGGGCGATGTCCACGGTGCGCGGCGCAGCCGATTCCACCAGCGTCATGCCTTGCGCCAACAGCAGCTTCTTCAGCTCGGTGACCACCACGACCGAGTTGGCCTCGCCCGGGTTGTAGACCATGCCCACGCGCTTGGCATTCGGCACCACGCGCTTGATCAGGGCAATCTGCTTGTCCAGCGGCAGCTTGTCGGACACGCCCGTCACGTTGGTGCCCGACGGCTCCCAGCTCTTCACCAGTTGTGCGGCCACCGGGTCCGTCACGCCCGAATAGACCACCGGGATGGTCTTCGTGGCAGCCACGACAGCCTGCGCCGACGGCGTGGCGATGGCGATGATGGCGTCCGGCTTGTCGCCGATGAACTTGCGGGCGATCTGCGCGGCGGTGGCGGTGCTGCCTTGCGCGCTCTGGTATTCCCACTTCAGGTTCTTGCCGGCGTCGAAGCCTTCGGCCTTGAGCTGCTCCTTGGCGCCGTCGCGGATGGCGTCGAGCGCCGGGTGCTCAACGATGGCGAGCACTTCGACCGTCTTGGTGGCCTGGGCCAGTGCCGGTGCGGCTTGCAGAAGCGCCATCGGGATGACGGCAAGCGCGGCAAGGCGGAAGGCGTGCTTGAGGCTGGACATAAGGATCTCCTGTTTCCTTTTGGGTGGTTTCGCTCTGGTGCAGGGCGGGATAGGCCCGTGCTGGCGCGGTTGGTCTTTCAAAGACTATTGACTCTTGAATGCACCGAAGCAGTGCAATGCCGGCGCATGTGGGCGCACATTATCCGGCAAATCGCCATGCTTTTCAGCAAACACTTCAAAAGAACATGGGGGGTGTCGGCGGGGGAGGACGGCGTGCAGCGCAGGCAGCGCCGCATCAAATCAAAAAGGGGCGCGCGGCCCCCTTTTCTGATTGCCCCAACGGGCCGCTGCTTACTGGATCTTTGCCTTGTCGCGCAGGTCCTTGAGCATGGCCTGGAACTTGGTGCGTTGCCAGTTCTGGTCGCCCATCATCATCTCGAGCAGTTGCGGCTTGATCTCCTCGAACGACGGGATCTTGGCGTCGCGCGTGTCGTCCAGACGGATCACGTGCCAGCCGAACTGCGTCTTGACCGGCGTCTGGGTGATCTCACCCTTCTTCAGCGCCGTCAGGGCCGCCGAGAACTCCGGCACGTAGGTGCCCGGGTTCGCCCAGTCCAGGTCGCCGCCGTTGGCGCCCGATCCCTTGTCCTTCGATTGGGCCTTGGCGATGTCTTCAAACTTGGCGCCGGCCTTCAGCTTGGCGATGATGGCCTTCGCGTCGGCTTCCTTGTCCACGAGGATGTGGTGCGCGTGGTATTCCTTGCCGTTGCCGAATTGCGACTTGATCTTGTCGTATTGCTTGCGCAGTTCTTCCTCGGTGGCGGGGCTGTTCTTGACGTAGTCTTCGAACTCGGCTGCCACCAGCACGTTCAGTCGCGCCTGCGTCAGTTGTTCCTGCACGTCCTCGCGCTGCAGCAGGCCCCGCTTGAGCGCATCCTGCTCGAGCAGTTCGCGGTCAATCA
Source organism: Ralstonia sp. RL (assembly GCF_001683835.1). Lineage (NCBI taxonomy): Bacteria > Pseudomonadati > Pseudomonadota > Betaproteobacteria > Burkholderiales > Burkholderiaceae > Ralstonia > Ralstonia sp. RL. The sequence goes on from NZ_LWRX01000061.1 coordinate 31,528, forward strand.
GCATCTCGCGGGCGCGGTTGCGCAGCTCCGGCGATTCGGGCTGGCCCGACTTCTTGATCAGCGCGTCCACCTTGGCGCTCGGGATGGCTTTGCCGTTGACCACGGCGGCGTTCTGGGCCATGGCGGGAACAACGGTCGCGGCAAGGGCAACAGCCAGCAGGCTGGCGGTGAGGCTGGAAATCTTCATGGGATTGCGTTCGAGGGAAGGACTCAGACGTTTTCTTCGGGTGTGACCGCACGGATCGCCAAGGCATGGATGGCGGCCGGCCACAGCGTGCGCAGCGCATCATACACCATGCGATGGCGGGCAACGCGGCTCTTGCCGGCAAAGGCCTGGCTGACGATATCGACGTTGTAGTGCCCGCCGCCGGAAGCCGCGCCGGCATGGCCTGCGTGCCTGGCGCTGTCGTCTTCAACGACGAGGTGGATGGGCTGGAAGGCCTCGCGCAGGAGGCGTTCGATTTCGCGTGGATCGGCAGCCATCAGCGGTCGTCCCGGATGTTGGAATCGTTGGCCGCGCCGGCCGGGCGTTCCTGCATGTGGCGCGCCAGCCAGACGCTCTGTACGAGGATGAAGACCACCATCAGGCCCATCGAACCGAACAGCTTGAAATTGACCCAGACGTCGGTGTCGAAGTTGTAGGCCACGTACAGGTTCAGGCAACCCATGGCGAGGAAGAACAGCGCCCAGACCAGATTCAGCCGGCCCCACATCGCCTCGGGCAGCGAGACCTGCTGCTCCATCATGGCGCGGATGAGGTTCTTGCGGACGAACACCGCGCTGCCCAGCAGAACGACGCCAAACAGCCAGTACAGCACCGTCGGCTTCCATTTGATGAAGGTGTCGTTGTGGAAGACGAGCGTTGCACCGCCAAACACGCCGATGATGAGCAGCGACAGCCACTGCATGGCGTCGACCTTGCGGTGCCTGAACCACACCCACGCGATCTGCAGGACGGTGGCGACCATCGCGACGGTGGTCGCCACATAAATGCCGGCCACCTTGAAGGCAGCAAAAAAGAGGATGACCGGGAACAGATCGAACAGGAATTTCATGCGGGACGCACTTGCGGCGGAAAGATCAAGCCTTGAAGTTTAGCGCAGCCGAGTTGATGCAATACCGCAGGCCGGTCGGCGCAGGGCCGTCCTCGAACACATGGCCCAGGTGCGCGCCGCAGTTCTTGCACTGCACCTCGATGCGCACCATGCCGTGCGAGTAATCGGTCTTCTCGGCGATCACCTCGCCGTTGATGGGCTGGAAATAGCTCGGCCAGCCGCAGCCGGCGTCGAACTTGGTCGACGATTCAAAGAGCGGCGTGCCGCAGCACACGCAGTTGTAGACCCCGCGGTCCCAGTGGTTCCAGTACTTGCCAGTGAAGGGGCGTTCGGTGGCGGCTTCGCGGGTGACGCGGTATTCGATGTCGGAGAGCTGGTCGCGCCATTCGGCGTCGGTCTTCTTGACGGTCATGGTGATGAGACTCCTGGTTGGTATTGCCGGCGGCCTCGTGGGCGGCCGGTGTGCATTTGTCGTGCGCGGGCGGCGATCCTGACAGGCGTGGATTAGAGCATGGCCTCGGCGCATCACGACGAGCAGCTCACCTCCAGCGACGAGGCCCACTCCGGCGCCGGCTGCGCGTAGTGCTCGAACCCGGGATGCTCGTCGAAGGGCCGGGCCAGCACGGCGCGCAGGTGCTCGACTTCGGAGAAATCTTTCTCCTTGGCGCGGCGGATGGCGATCTCGGCCAGGTGGTTGCGCAGCACATATTTCGGGTTGACGCGGTACATGGCTGCCGCGCGCTCGTCGTCGGATTGCGGCTCGGCCCGCAGGCGCTGCCGATAGGCGGCCAGCCACGCGTCGGCGGCCGCGCGGTCGAAGAAATAGTCGCGCACGGTGCGCGCTTCGGCGGTGGCCGGCGCGTCGTCGCGGCGCACCTCCGCGAGGTGGCGGAAAAAGAGTGTGTAATCGGCGCGCTGGTTGTGCAGCAGCTTGAAGAGGTCGCCGAAGAGCGTTTCGTCTTCGTCGTGCGCGGTCGTCAGGCCGAGCTTGGCGCGATACCGTGCGTAGAACGCGGCGCCATAGACGTCCCGATAGGTCAGCAGGACGTTCTGCGCTGCATCGATGGCGGGCTGGGCCTGCGCTTCGTCGGTCAAGTCGACGAAACGGGCGTGATCGTCGCCGAACAGCGGCAGCAGCGCCTGGGCGAGGCAGAAGAGGTTCCAGTAGCCGATCTGCGGCTGCTGGGCGTAGGCGTAGCGGCCGCCGGTGTCGGAGTGGTTGCAGATGTGGTTGGCGTTGAAGCCGTCCAGGAAGCCGAACGGGCCGTAATCGAGCGTGAGGCCGAGGATCGACATGTTGTCGGTGTTCATCACGCCGTGGCAGAAGCCGACGGCCTGCCAGTCGGCCATGAGTTCAGCGGTGCGGCGGGCGACTTCGCGCAGCAACGCGAGGTAGGGCTGGGGCTCGGCGCGGCAGGCGGGGTAGAAGCGGTCGATGACGTAATCGGCGAGCGTGCGCAGCTGGGGCAGTTGCTCGCTGGCGGCAAAGTGCTCGAAGTGGCCGAAGCGCACGAACGACGGCGCCAGGCGCGTGACGACGGCGGCGGTCTCGATCTCTTCGCGGCGGACAGGGGCGTCGGTGCCCGTTACACACAAGGCGCGTGTGGTCGGGATGCCGAGGCCGGCCATGGCTTCAGAGCAGAGAAATTCGCGGATGGACGAGCGCAGCACGGCGCGCCCGTCGCCCATGCGCGAATACGGCGTGCGGCCGGCGCCCTTGAGCTGCACTTCGCACGGGCCGTCGGCGGTTTGCAGTTCGGCCAGCAGCAGCGCGCGGCCATCCCCCAATTGGCCGGCCCACACGCCGAACTGGTGACCCGAGTAGACGGTGGCGAGCGGATCGCTCCACGCGGCGACCGCGTTGCCGCTGAAGACGGCCAGCCCTGCCGGCGTATCCAGCGCCTCTCGGGCAAGGCCCAGGGGGGCCGCCGCCTCGGGAGAAAAACCCACGAGGTAGGGCGCCCATGTTGCAGGCATGGGCATAGGCGGCAAGCGCGTCAGGAAACGCTCGCCCAGCGCGGAGAAGCCGGGGGCTGCCGCGGGCCGGCCGGACCAGTCGAAGGCACTCGCAAGGGAATCGTCAGGCAGAACGGCAGGGGAGGCGGACATAGGGCGGGGATCGATTAGCACAGGAAACGGCGCAAAAACAGTGCCGAGTGGCGAAATCCTGGGCCTGTTGAGGTGCGGAAAAAGGCGCTCAGCGTAGGGGAAAACGCCATGTTGAGACGCAGCAACGCTATCGCGTATTGTACTTGCGAGTAAAGAAAGCTGCAGCCTGCGAACCCTTGCACCACAACGATTCACGGGGTTTTACAGATGGCCGGGTAAACATGGGGGCCGATGTGGCAGCGCACAACAATATCCCGTTGACGTGCTTGGCGATCACGGGAACAATCGGCCAAAAAATAGAACGGTTGTTCAGTTTTTTCTAGGAGACACCATGGCCCTGATGGGACAAATGATGAGCACCCCTTTGCTCATCTCGACCATCATCGAACATGCAGCGCGCAATTCCGGTTCGACTGAAGTCGTGTCGCGCCGTGTCGAGGGCGATATCCATCGCACCACGTACCGGCAAGTGCGAGACCGTTCCAAGCAATTGGCAAATGCGCTGGCCGCGCTGGGCGTGCAGCCTGGCGAGCGCATCGGCACGCTGGCCTGGAATGGCTACCGTCACCTTGAAATCTATTACGGCGTGTCCGGCTCGGGCTCGGTGTGCCACACCATCAACCCGCGGCTGTTTCCGGACCAGATCGCCTACATCATCAACCACGCAGACGACCAGTACGTCTTCTTCGACCTGACCTTCGTGCCGCTGGTCGAAGGCCTTGCACCGCATTGCCCGAACGTCAAGGGCTGGGTGGCGATGACCGATCGCGCGCACATGCCCCCCTCCAGCGTGCCGATGCTCTGCTACGAAGAGCTGCTCGATGCGCAGAGCACCGACTACACCTGGCCGCAGTTCGACGAGAACACCGCGTCCAGCCTCTGCTACACGTCGGGCACGACCGGCAACCCCAAGGGAGCGCTGTATTCGCATCGCTCCACGGTGCTGCATTCGTATGCATCGGCCATGCCCGATGCACTGGGGTGCTCGGCGCAGGACGTGATCCTGCCGGTGGTGCCGATGTTCCACGTCAATGCGTGGGGACTGCCGTATTCGGTGCCGCTGGTGGGCGCCAAGCTCGTCTTTCCGGGGCCGAAGCTGGACGGCGCCTCGCTGTACGACCTCTTCGAGCAGGAGAAGGTGACCTTCTCCGCAGGCGTGCCGACGGTGTGGCTCGGCCTGCTGCAGCACGTGCAGGCGAACGACCTGAAGTTCTCGACCTTCCGCAAGACGGTGATCGGCGGATCGGCCGCGCCGCCGGCCATGATCCGCACGCTCAAGGCGCTGGGCGTGGAGACGATCCACGCGTGGGGCATGACCGAGATGTCGCCGCTGGGCACCACGTGCAAGCTGATGAGCAAGCATGCCGACCTCCCCGATGAGGCCAAGCAGCAGGTGCTGGAGCGCCAGGGCCGCGCCATCTACGGCGTCGAGATGAAGATCGTCGATGCCGAGGGCCGCGAGCTGCCGTGGGACGGCAAGGCCTTCGGCGATCTCTATGTCCGTGGCCCGTGGACGATCCAGAGCTACTACCGCAACGACGTGTCGCCGCTCGTGGACGGCTGGTTCCCGACCGGCGACGTCGCCAACATCGACGCCGACGGCTACATGCAGATCACCGATCGCAGCAAGGACGTGATCAAGTCCGGCGGCGAGTGGATCTCGTCCATCGATGTGGAGAACGTAGCCGCTGCCCACCCCGCCGTACACATGGCGGCGTGCATTGCCTGTCATCACCCGAAGTGGGACGAGCGCCCGCTGCTGGTGGTGATGAAGAAGCCCGGCGTCGAGCTCACGCGGGAAGACATGCTGAAGTTCTTCGAGGGCAAGGTCGCGAAGTGGTGGATTCCGGACGACGTGGTGTTCGTCACCGAGATCCCGCTGACGGCCACCGGCAAGATGCAGAAACTCAAGCTGCGCGAGCAGTTCAAGGACTACCAGCTCCCGGCCGCGCAGGCGTAGGACCGACACACAACAAACAGAAACCGCCGCCCGTGCACCGGCACCCTGCCGGGCAACGAGGACGGCGGACGCAAGACAACCGGATCAGGGCCGGCCGCCGCGCGTTCGCGATGACGATGCAGCGGGATGAAGCCCGGACGCGTTGCAACCTGGAGACGCAAGCAGCCGCATGTCAGCTCTGACAGGCGGAGAGTGACTCGCCGGCGCCTCCACCACATGAAGGAGACACGCATGACGAAGTTCCGTCCGTTGGTTGTGGCTGTTGCATGTGTCGCGGCGATCGGTGGGGCGGCTGTGCCCGCTGCAGCGTCTGCCGCCGAAACCGTCAAGATCGCCTGGATCGACCCGTTGTCGGGGCTGATGGGCGCGCTGGGCCAGAACCAGCTGCGCAGCTGGCAGTACATCGCCGATATGGCCACGCAGAAGAACTGGGCCGGCGACGGCACGAAGTTCGAAGTCGTGGGCTTCGACAACAAGCTCTCGCCGCAGGAAAGCCTGACCGTGCTCAAGCAGGTGGCCGATCAGGGCATCCACTACATCGTGCAGGGCAACGGCTCGAGCGTGGGCATGGCGCTGGAAGACGCCGTGGGCAAGTACAACGAGCGCAATCCGGGCAAGGAGATCATCTACCTCAACTACGCGGCGGTGGATCCGGACATGACCAACGGCAAGTGCAACTACTGGCACTTCCGCCTGGACGCCAACTCGGACATGAAGATGGAGGCTCTGACCAGCTACCTGGCCAAGGATCCGAAGGTCAAGAAGATCTATCTGATCAACCAGAACTACTCGTTCGGCCACCAGGTCGCGCGTGCGGCCAAGGAATACCTCAAGCGCAAGCGCCCGGACATCGAGATCGTCGGTGAAGACCTGCATCCGCTGGCCCAGGTGAAGGATTTCTCGCCGTACGTGGCGAAGATCAAGTCGTCGGGGGCGGACACCGTCATCACCGGCAACTGGGGAAGCGATCTTGCGCTGCTCATCAAGGCCGGCAAGGACGCGGGCCTGAACGCCAACTTCTACACCTACTACGCCTCCACCACCGGCGTGCCGACGGCCATGGGCTCGGCCGGCGCCGATCACGTGAAGTACGTCGGCTACTGGAACGTCAACAACAACGGCTTCAAGGGCGCCGACATCGTCGAGGGCTACAAAAAGAAGTACAACGACGACTTCTACCTGATGGCCTCGTACACCGGCATCGCCCTGCTGGCCAAGGCCATCAAGGACACCAAGTCGGCCGAGCCGGCCAAGGTCGCCAAGGCCTTCGAGGGCATGAAGGTCGACAGCCTGAACGGCACGTTCGAGATGCGCGCGTCCGACCATCAGGGCCAGCAGCCGCTCTACATCGCCACCTGGAAGAAGGTCGACGGCAAGGACGTCAAGTTCGACCAGGAAAATACCGGCTATGGCTGGAAGACCGATGCCGTGCTGGATGCCTACGTGGCATCGCAGCCCACTTCCTGCCAGATGAAGCGTCCTCACTGAGCACGGCAGGTGGTGCGCCGAAGGGCCGCCCGATGCTATCGTGCGGCGGTGTTTTAAACGGGACCATGGGCCGGCGCGTCCGGTTCATGCCCCGCTGAAAGGGCTGTAGCGTGGAATTCCTAGTCATCAATCTCTTGAACGGCATCAGCTACGGGCTGCTGCTGTTCATGCTGTCTTCAGGCCTGACGCTGATCTTCAGCATGATGGGCGTTCTCAACTTTGCGCATGCCAGCTTCTACATGCTGGGCGCGTATTTCGCCTACGTCGTCAGCGGCCATCTGGGCTTCTGGGCGGCGCTCATCGTGGCGCCGCTGCTGGTGGGGGCGCTGGGTGCGGTGGTCGAGCGCTTCGGCCTGCGCACGGTGCACCGCTACGGCCACGTCGCCGAACTGCTGTTCACCTTCGGCCTGGCCTATCTGATTGAAGAAGGCGTGAAGCTGGTGTGGGGCCTGCCGGCCGTGCCGTACCGCGTGCCGGAGGCACTGGATGGGCCGCTGTTCACGCTGTTCACCTCGTCGTTTCCGAAGTACCGCGCGTTCATGATGCTGGTGTCGCTGCTGATGCTGGTCGGCATCTTCCTGCTGCTCACCCGCACGCGCATCGGCCTCGTCATCCAGGCTGCGCTCACCCATCCGGACATGGTCGAGGCGCTGGGCCACAACGTGCCGCGCGTGTTCATGCTCGTGTTTGGCGGCGGCTGTGCGCTGGCCGGCCTGGCCGGGGTCATCGGCGGCAATGCCTTCGTGACCGAGCCGTCGATGGCGGCGGCGGTCGGCTCCATCGTGTTCGTGGTGGCGGTGGTGGGCGGCATGGGCTCGCTGGTGGGCGCGTTCATCGCGTCGCTGCTCATCGGCTGCATCCAGACCTTTGCCGTCACGCTGGACATCTCGGTGACGAGCATGCTCCAGAAGATCGGCGTCACGCTCAACCCCGACGTGCCGCTGATCTCGGTCTGGAACCTCACGATTGCGCAGGTTGCACCGGTGTTGCCGTATCTGCTGCTGGTGCTGATGCTGATCTTCCGCCCACGCGGGCTGATGGGTACGCGGGAGAGCTAAATGGAACGCGCCATGCCACAACAACAAACGCTGCCGCCCAACGATCGCGCGCGCACCATGAAGTTCAAGCCGGTCAACCTCGCGCGCTGGCTGATCTGGGGCGCGACCGCACTGGTGATGATCGTGCTGCCCTTGATCTGGCCGCAGGGCTTTGCCATCACGCTGCTCTCGCAGATGGGCATCATGATCATCTTCGCGCTGTCGTACAACATGCTGCTGGGCCAGTCCGGCATGCTGTCGTTCGGGCACGCGGTGTATTCGGGCCTCGGTGCCTTCATGGCCGTGCACCTGCTCAACAAGATCGGCGCGATGCAGACGCTCGGCATCGCGGGGCCGCTTGCGGTAGCGTTGCTGCCGATCGCCGGCGGGCTGGGCGGTGCGCTCTTCGGCGTGATCTTCGGTTACGTCACCACCAAGAAGTCCGGCACCACGTTTGCCATGATCACGCTCGGCATCGGAGAGATGGTCTTCGCCAGTGCGTTGATGTTCCCGGATTTCTTTGGCGGCGAGGGCGGTGTCTCGACCAACCGCAGCATCGGCGATGCGCTGCTGGGCGTCACCTTCGGGCCGGCGCGGCAGGTGTATTACCTGATCGCCGCGTGGTGCCTGATCTCCATGGCGCTCATGTACGCCTGGACGCAGACGCCGCTGGGCCGTATTGCCAACGCCGTGCGCGACAACCCCGAACGGGTGGAGTTCATCGGCTACAACACGCAGCGCGTGCGGTACCTCGTGGTGATCCTGTCGGCGTTCTTTGCGGGCATTGCCGGCGCGCTGTCGTGCATCAACTTTGAGATCGTGACGGCGGAGAACGTGTCGGCCGTACGCTCGGGCTCGGTGCTGCTGGCGGCGTTCATCGGCGGCATGGGCAGCTTCTTCGGGCCGATCATCGGCGCGGTGCTGACGGTGTTCTTCACCGTGGCGCTGTCGGGCATCACCAAGGCGTGGCTGTTGTACCTGGGCCTGTTCTTCGTGCTGATGGTCATGTACGCGCCGGGCGGCATCGCGAGCCTGCTGATGATGCACGTGCCGATCCTGCGGCGCGGCAAGCTCAAGACACTGTTGCCGGCCTACGGCATGGCGATCGTGCCGGCGGCCATTCTCCTGGTGGCCCTGATCTCCACCGTGGAGATGATCTACGCGGTGCAGGACGACAGCTCGGGTGGTGTGGCCACGCTGTTCGGCCTGGCCGTCGAACCGGCGACCTTGAAGCCGTGGGCCATCACCGCCGTGCTGTGGCTGGTGGGCGCCTTCGGTCTGCGTGCGGCAGCGGGCAGGCTGCGCACGTCCTGGGACAACGCATTGCAGGAGCCGCAACCATGAGCCAACCGACCGCAGCACTGGAGTTGCGCGACGTCCGCAAGCGCTTCGGCGCGACTGAGATCATTCGCGGCGTCAACCTGACCATCGGCAAGGGCGAGCGCCATGCGCTCATCGGGCCGAACGGCGCCGGCAAGTCGACCACGTTCAACCTGATCTCTGGCCGCTTCCCCGCCACCTCGGGCAGCGTGAAGCTCAATGGCGAAGAGATCAGCGGCCTGGCGCCGTTCGAGATCAACCGCAAGGGCCTGTCGCGCAGCTTCCAGATCACCAACATCTTCCATCGGCTCTCGGTGTTCGAGAACCTGCGCTGCGCGGTGCTCTGGTCGCTCGGCTACAAGTATTCGTTCTGGCACAAGCTCGCCGAGCTGCGGGATGCGCGCGAACGTGCCGAGGAGGTGCTCGAGCAGATCGGCATGACGCACCGGCGCGATGCCGCCGCGGGCCTGCTGACGTATGCCGAGCAGCGCGCGCTGGAGATCGGCATCACCATCGCCGGCGGCGCCGACGTGATCCTGCTCGACGAGCCGACGGCCGGCATGAGCCGCTCAGAATCCGACCACGCGGTGGACCTCATCCGCAAGGTCACCGTCGGCAAGACGCTGGTGATGGTCGAGCACGACATGAGCGTCGTCTTCGGCCTGGCGGACCGCATCTCGGTGCTGGTCTACGGCGAGGTGATCGCCACCGACACCCCCGAGGCCATTCGCAACAACCGCCGCGTGAAGGAGGCTTACCTCGGCACCACGCTGGACGAACCTGCAGGAGCGCACTGATGGCGACGAATACTCCGATGCTGGAGGTGCGCGGCCTCCACGCGTATTACGGCAAGAGCCACATCCTGCACGGCGTCGACATGCACGTCGGCGAAGGCGAGATCGTCGCGCTGCTGGGGCGCAACGGGGTGGGACGCTCGACGCTGGCCAAGTCGATCATGGGCATGGTTCGGCACGAAGGCGAGATCCTGCTGCGCGGCAAGAACGTCAGCGGCCTGCGCACGTTCGAGGTGGCGCACCAGGGCATCGGCTACGTGCCCGAGAACCGCGACATCTTTCCCACGCTCACGGTGCGGCAGAACCTGCTGCTGGGCGAGAAGCGCAACCCGAACAGCCCCAAGCCGCGCTGGCAGATCGACGACATGTACCAGATGTTCCCGCGCCTGAAGGAGCGCGAGAACACCGCCGCGGGCGTGCTCTCGGGCGGCGAGCAGCAGATGCTGACGCTGTGCCGCACGCTGATGGGCGACCCGGATTTCATCATCATCGACGAGCCCACGGAAGGCTTGGCGCCGCTGATCGTCACGCTGGTGGGCGAATACCTGAAGACGCTCAAGGAGCGGGGGATTTCCGTGCTGCTCGTCGAGCAGAAGCTGGCGATTGCGCTGGACATCTCACAGCGTGTCTATGTGATGGGGCACGGGCAGATCGTGTTTGAAGGCACGCCCGCGCAGTTGAAGGCCGACGCCAAGGTGCGGCAGGAGTGGTTGGAAGTCTGACCCGGCAAGGCGCAGGATGGGCGCGGGCGTCCGTCCTTGCGCGCTAGCCGGTGGCTTCCTCGATGAGCAGGTCGAGCTGGGCGATGACGTTGCTGGTGTCGGGCTCGCCGCGCGTCTTGGCAAGTGCCGCCTTGAGCGTTTCGCGCAGCGCGATCAGCTCGCTGATGCTGCCGGCCTTCTCGACCTTCATTTCCAGCAGATAGCCGCGCAGGCCCAGATAGCGGCTGATGGTTTCGGTATAGAAGCGGTAGAGACGCTGATAGCCTTCGACACCCTGATCGCCCGGCGCCGCTACAACTGGCGTAGGGGCCGGCGCCGCCTTCGCCGCCACTGGGCTTCCGACATGGATGCGGATGTAGCCGCCTTGTTCCAGCTCGTCGAACACCGCCTGCGTCATGCCGAGCGGCTGCAGCTGGAGGAGGATGTCGTCGCAGGTCTTTTCGCCGTTGACCATCAGCAGCACCGCGCGATGCCGCTGGTCGAGACGGTTCGCGCGCGTGCGGATCTCGTCCTGGCCCTTTTCGGTCTTTTGGTAGATCGTGGTGGTCATGCTGTCTCCCTCGGCTGGCGCGTCTGCAAGGCACGCTCTGGCTCTACAATAGATCGATCATAACCGCCCGGGCGCGGCATGCGGCTCCGTCGCAACCCGGATAGCACAACGCGCAAGATCGCGCATCCACCAGAGCGAGACAAGCAACGATGCAGCAACGCGACAAGCTTTTCATCAATGGCAAGTGGGTGGCGCCGCAAGGCAAGGGCGTCATTGAAGTGATTCATTCGGCCACCGAAGAGGTGATTGGAACGATTCCCGAAGGCAGCGCCGCCGACGCGGAGGCCGCCGTGGCCGCCGCACGCGCCGCATTCGACGCGTGGGCCGCCACGCCGGTGGCCAAGCGCGCCGAATACGTTCAGAAGATCGCTGATGGCCTCAAGGCCCGCAGCGAAGAACTCGCCCAGCTGATTGCCGGCGAAGTCGGCATGCCGATCAAGCTGGCGCGCGCGATCCAGGTGGGCGGCCCGGTCTACAACTGGGGCAATTTCGCCAAGTTGCTCGGCACGTTCGAGTTTGAAGAGCGCGTCGGCAATTCGCTGGTGGTGCGCGAGCCCGTGGGCGTGGTGGGCGCCATCACGCCGTGGAACTATCCGCTCAACCAGATCACGCTGAAGGTCGCCCCCGCGCTCGCGGCCGGCTGCACCGTGGTGCTCAAGCCGTCGGAAGTGGCGCCGCTCAACGCCTTCGTGCTTGCCGAAGTGATTGAGGAAGCGGGCCTGCCGCCCGGTGTGTTCAACCTCGTCACCGGCTATGGCCCCGTCGTGGGCGAGGTGCTGGCGAGCCACCCGGATGTCGACATGGTGTCGTTCACGGGCTCTACGCGCGCAGGCAAGCGTGTGGCCGAACTGGCCGCGCAGACGGTCAAGCGCGTCGCGCTGGAGCTTGGCGGCAAGTCGGCCTCGGTGATCCTGGATGACGCGGATCTGGCCGCGGCGGTGAAGGGCACGCTGTCGGCATGTTTCCTCAACTCGGGGCAGACGTGCTCGGCCCACACGCGCATGCTGGTGCCGCGCGCCAAGTATGAAGAAGTGAAGGCGCTGGCCGCGCAGTTCGCCGCCAGCTACATGCCGGGCGACCCCGCGCAGGAAACGACGCGCCTCGGACCGCTGATCTCCGCCGTGCAGCGCGATCGCGTGCTGGGTTACATCCGCAAGGGGCTGGAAGAGGGCGCGGAACTCATCGCCGGCGGGCCCGAGACTCCGGACGGTTTTGCCAAGGGCTTCTTCGTCAAGCCGACGATACTCGGCAACGTCAAGACCACCGACACCGTTGCGCGCGAAGAGATCTTCGGCCCCGTGCTGACCGTGATCTGCTACGACGACGAGGAAGACGCCATCCGCATCGCCAACGACAGCATCTACGGGCTGGGCGGCGGCGTGTGGTCGGGCGACGAGGCGCGGGCGATCCGCGTGGCGCGGCGCATCCGCACCGGACAGGTCGACATCAATGGCGGGCCGTTCAACATGCAGGCGCCGTTTGGCGGCTACAAGCAGTCGGGCAACGGGCGCGAAAACGGCAAGTACGGGCTCGAGGAGTTCCTCGAGTACAAGGCGCTGCAGCTCAAACCAGTGCAGGCGTCCTGACGGCCCTGCGCCCAAACGAAAACCCGGCTTCGGCCGGGTTTTTTGCTTACTTGCGGCTGCCGTCGCGGTTGTAGCCCTGCGCGGTGCCCTCGGCCAGGATGCGCGTCCAGACCGCGTTGCGCTCTTCGTCGGTCATGAAGACCCAGTTGCTGACTTCGAGCTGGGTGCGCCCGCAGCCCTGGCAGACCTCGTCGAACAGGGTCGAGCAGATGCCGATGCACGGGCTGTCGGGGCGGCCGAGCAAGGTGCTGCCGGAAGCACGGGTTTCGTCGTCGGACATGGGAGTGAGCGCGGTCGATTCGGTCATGGGCGCGATTTTACCGGCTTCCGTCCAGCGCTCAGCCGGTGGTGCGCTGGCTGACATGGTCGGCCGCCGCCGACAGCGACAGCGCTGAATTCACCAGCGCAATATGCGAGAACGCCTGCGGAAAGTTGCCAACCAGCCGGCGCGCCCGCGGATCGTATTCTTCGGCCAGCAGGCCCACGTCGTTGCGCAGCGCGAGCAGCTTCGTGAACAGCGCGCGCCCCTCGTCGTGGCGCCCCTGCATGACGAGGTTGTCCACGTACCAGAAGCTGCAGGCGAGGAACACGCCTTCGCCCTGGGGCAGGCCATCGGCGACGGCCTCGGTGCGGTATCGGCGGACGAGCCCATCGACGAGCAGGTCTTCCTCGACTGCCTTGACCGTGCCGACGATGCGCGGGTCGGAGGCGGGCAGGAAGCCCACCAGCGGCAGCATGAGCAGGGCGGCGTCGAGCTCCTCGCTGCCGTAGCTCTGCACGAAGCAGTTGCGCCGGGTGTTGTAGCCGTGCGCGCAGACCTCGGCGTGGATGCGATCGCGCTCGCCGCGCCAGCGCTCCACGGGGCCGTCCAGCTTGAATTGCTCGATGGTCTTGACGGCGCGGTCGAATGCCACCCACGCCATCACCTTGGAATGCGTGAAGTGCCGCGACGGGCCGCGGACTTCCCAGATGCCTTCGTCGGGCGTCTGCCAGATGCTCTCCAGGTGCGTCATCAGCGCAACCTGCAGGCGCCAGGACGCCTCGTCGCCATCCAGGCCGCCCTTGCGTGCGAGGTACAGCGCGTCCATCAGCTCGCCGTACACGTCCAGCTGAAGCTGCAGCGCCGCCGCGTTGCCCACGCGCACGGGCTGCGCGCCCTCGTAGCCCGGCAGCCACGGGACGACCCATTCGCCCAACCGCCGTTCGCCTGCAATCCCGTACATGATCTGCACCTGCGCGGGGCTGCCGGCAATGGCGCGCTAAAGCCATTCGCGCCAGGCGCGCGCTTCGTTGTAGTAGCCGGCGTTCATGAGGGC
>NZ_LWRX01000010.1:0-5398 GCF_001683835.1 Ralstonia sp. RL
TCGGGCAAGACCTTCACGCTGCTGACGGCGGCGCGTCAGATCCTGGAGGACAAGGCGCGCTTCGCCAATGCGACCGTAATCCTGGTGGTGGACCGCACCGAGCTGGAAGGCCAGTTGAAAGGCTGGGTGGAACGCCTGCTGGGCGAGATGCAGCAGCAGGACATCGCGGTCGAACGGGCCAACAACAAGGCCAAACTGCAGTCCCTGCTGGATGCCGACTTCCGGGGCCTGATCATCTCGATGATCCACAAGTTCGAGGCCATCCGCAAAGACAGCTGCCTGCGCGACAACGTTTACGTGTTCATCGACGAGGCGCACCGGTCGGTGGCCAAGGATCTCGGCACCTACCTGATGGCGGCTGTGCCCAAGGCCACGATCATCGGCTTCACCGGCACGCCCATCGCGCGCACCTCGCAGGGCGAAGGCACCTTCAAAATCTTCGGCACGCAGGATGAGCTGGGCTACCTGGACAAGTACTCCATCGCCGAGAGCATTGCCGACGAGACCACGCTGCCGATCAAGCATGTGCTGGCGCCGAGCGAAATGACGGTGCCGGCCGAGCGGCTGGACAAGGAGTTCTTCGCGCTGGCCGAGAGTGAAGGCGTGACCGATGTCGAGGAGCTGAACAAGGTGCTCGACCGCGCGGTGGGGTTGCGCACTTTCCTGATGGCCGACGACCGCATCGAAAAGGTCTCCGCCTTCATCGCCGAGCACTTCAGGGAGAACGTCCTGCCGCTGGGCTACAAGGCCTTTGTGGTGGCGGTAAACCGCGAGGCCTGCGCCAAATACAAAAAGGCGCTGGACAAGCTGCTGCCGCCCGAGTGGAGCGCGCCGGTCTATACCGAAAACGCCGCCGACGTGGTGGACCGGCCACTGGTGGCCGAGTTACAGCTTTCCGATGGGGCCGAGGAGCAGGTGCGCCTGCTGTTCAAGAAGCCCACCGAGAACCCGAAGATCCTGATCGTCACCGACAAGCTGCTCACCGGTTACGATGCGCCGCCGCTGTACTGCCTGTACCTCGACAAGCCGATGCGCGATCACGTGCTGCTGCAGTCGATTGCGCGGGTGAACCGGCCCTATGTGGACGCCAATGGCGTTCAGAAGCGCGTCGGCCTGGTGGTGGACTTCGTGGGCGTGCTGCGCGAGCTGAAGAAGGCGCTGCAGTTCGACTCCAGCGATGTCAGCGGCGTGATCGAGGATTTGGACGTGCTGCTGCAGGACTTCCTGCAACGCATCGAGCAGGCCAAGCAGGACTACCTGGAGTCGGATGCCGGCGGCACGCCTGACGAGCGATTGGAACGGCTGGTATTCGGGCGCTTCCTGACGCCTGAGGCGCGCAAAGCCTTCTTCGAGCACTACAAGGAGATCGAGGCACTGTGGGAAATCCTCTCGCCCGACCCGGCGTTGCGTGACCACATCGCGACCTACAAGCAGCTCAGCCAGCTCTATGCGGCCGTGCGCAACGCCTATGCCGAAAAAGTCGGGTTCGTGGCTGACCTGGCCTACAAGCCCCGCCGCTTGATCGAGGAGAGCGCCGAGCAACATGGCCTTGGGCGATTGACCAAGACCGTAACCTTTGACGTGGCAACCCTGAAGTCGCTGCGCGGTGAGGATGGGTCCGACGAGGGCAAGGTGTTCAACCTTGTGCGCGGTCTGCAGCACGAGATTGACGAGGACCCTGCCGCAGCACCGGTGCTGCAGCCGTTAAAGGACCGAGCGGAGCGCATCCTGAAGGATCTGGAAGAGCGCAAGACGACCGGACTGGCGGCGATGGACCAACTGGCGGCGTTGGCTGCGGAGAAGGAAGCCGCCATGAAGGCGGCACGCGACAGTGGCCTGTCACCTCGCGCCTTTGCCGTTGCCTGGGTGTTGCGTGAGGATGCGGCCGTCAAAGCGGCGGGCATCGACCCCATGACGCTGGCCAAGGACGCCGAGGAGTTGCTCGGACGCTTCCCGAACGCCTCGGTCAACGCCGACGAGCAGCGACGGCTGCGTGCGCCGCTGTACAAACCTTTGCTCGCTCTGGCGCAAGACGAGCGGGCTCGGGTCGTCGATCTTGTTGTGCGTTTGCTGCTCACGGAGGGTGGCGAATGAAATCGTCGCAGTACCCAGCGCAGGACTTACGACGCCGCGCACTGGCCTGGGCGGTCAAGCTGAAGGTGAATCCCCGCGTGGTTCGGGTGCAGGAGATGCGCAGGAAGTGGGGTTCCTGTTCATCGGCGGGAACCGTCACCTTGGCCACTGACTTGCTCGACCAGGATGAGTCTTTCCAGGATTACGTCATCGTTCATGAACTGCTTCACCTGCGTTACGCAAACCACGGGAGGATGTTCAAGGCGCTGATGAGCGCACATGTCCCGGGTTGGCGCACGATCGAGCAACGCCAGATAGGCGATGCAGATGGCGCATCCGTTGAGCGGCTCTCCCGCAAACCGAACGGCCATGCCCGATGACGATGCAATAACAAAAGGATCTGCTGCAATGCGCTTGATCGCCGGCCCGCTCAACAAACAACTACTCCAGAACCTGCTGGGCGAGGTGATTGAATCCTGCACGCGCGTTCGCGCGGCCGTCGCCTACGCCAGCCGCGACAACATGAAGTTGTTCGAGGCCTGCGCGCAGCACTTGAAGCCCCTGGAGTTCTTTGGCCGCTACGACCACACCGTGGCTGTCGATCCCGCCGTGTTGAAGTGGTTTCTGGATAAGGCCAGTCCGAATTTCGACTGCAAGCTCGTTCCCGACATCCTGCACGCCAAGATCATCTGGTGGGTGGATGCCGGCGCCTACATCGGGTCTGCCAACCTGTCAGACCGGGCCTGGATATCGAACATCGAAGCGGGCACCTTTCTGCCCCACGACGAACTCGTCGAAACGGGCATGGAGCGTGAGCTGCAGCGCTTCTTTGAGGAAGTGGATGACCGTGCCCGACCTCTGACCAAGGAGATCTACCAAGAGCAGCTGCGCTTGGCGGACCGGCGGGCTGAGTTGTCGAAGCGCGAATACGGACTTGAGCAGCAGTTCGACAAGGACCGCTTGCTGCCGAAGAACCACGGTCTGGTGTTTGTCGACACGAAGCGATCGTCTGAGAAGCGCTTCCAGAAGTTCGAGCAGGATTGGAACGACACGCTGCAGGTGATGCGATCGATCGCATCCAGGGTTTCGGCGCCCGGCGCCAAACCGGGCTGGATTGATGCGTCGGTGGCCCCCGGCGTGCAAGCCGACCAATTCCTGCACGCCTACTACTACAAGCAGGTCAAGGATGGAAACCGCCACCCCTACGAGGAGTTCTTCGCCAGGAATTCGAAGAACCCAGAACTGGCGCTGCGCGACGCGCTGGAGTGGTGGCATGACGCCGACTTCGACCACTCGTTTGAAGAACGCACCATCTACGAGTGGTCGCCCCGGCTGCGCGAGTTACTGGCACGCGATCGCATTCTCAAACTGACGGAGCAGGAATTCGTCGATGCCGTTTCCCGGGTGCACGCGATCCGAGACCATGCCATCAAGCAGGAAAACGAGCACTTGGGCTTGCCTGACCGACCGCAGGCCGGCGACGACAAGGTCGAGAAGTTCGGCGAGTGGCTGTGGCGGCAGCGATCCCGCGAAGGGCGGACGGTGCTTGAGCTGTTGAACTACGTCGTCTGGGGCAATGGAAGTGTATCGGCCCGGCTCTGGAACGCGATCCGCAGCGACGACTGGGCAATTCCGCACATTGGCCTGAGCAGCCTCGGGGAAATCGTCGGCTGGGCGCGTCCAGACGAGTTTCCGCCAAGGAACATGCGCACGAGCAAGGGGCTGCGGGCGCTCGGTTACAACGTGAGGATCGGTGTTTGATCTGCGGCCGTGGGCGGCGCCCGCAAGGTCCCGATCAACCCACCGTCCCCTGCGCCGGCCCGGCCCGCCCTGGCATACCGTCCTTGAAGATTTGAGTCACATCAATCGGCCAGCAGGTCGCTGGATGTTGACTCTTGACTTTCGGCATGTTAGGCGCAATTTTTTGCAAAGTCTTGCAAGAATTTCCTCGAGCGAGGCCGCGTGACGACGGAACTTGTGGGGGTGGTATGACAGCGCGCCAGCAGGCGATCTTCACACTCGACGAGTTGGCTGCCTACTTGAAAGTCGGCAAGCGGACGCTTTACCGGCTCGCCTCGCACGGGGAGATTCCGGCCTTCAAGGTCGGCGGGACGTGGCGGTTTCGTCAAAGTGAAATCGATCGATGGATCAATGATCAGATCCAAGCAGGCACAAAGAAGGAGGTGATACGCACAGATGAGCAGCCAAAGTCAGCGGAACACTCCGTGTCGTCTGGGCGCGCTGTCCGTCGCCGCAGGCAAACGGAGTGAGCGAGAGTCTTCAATTTTTCTTCTGGAGGTGTGACATGGACATTGATTTCAAGAAATTGGCTCCCTGGAACTGGTTCAAGAAGGAGCAGGAAGAACAACAGAGCACTGCCTCGCTGCCGGTGCAGCGCAATGACCTGCCGGTGGCGGGTGGGCCGGTCAGCCCCATCCTGCAATTGCATCGCGAGATCGATCGCCTGTTCGACGACGCGTTTCGAGGCTTCGGTTTCCCGACGCTGGCCATGCCACGCTGGCCGTCGGAGTGGCCGGGCCTGCTGAAACCGGCGCTGGACATCCAGGAGACCGACAAGCAGTACAAGATCGCCCTGGAAGTGCCCGGCGTCGAGGAAAAAGACATCCAGATCACGCTCGACAACGACGTGCTGCTGGTGCGCGGTGAAAAGCGTCAGGAGCAGGAAACGAAAGACGGCGGTTTCCACCGGGTGGAGCGCTCCTACGGCAGCTTTCAGCGCGCTCTGAACCTGCCGGCCGATGCCAACCAGGACACGATCAAGGCCGCTTTCAAGAACGGCGTGCTCACGATCACGATGGAAAAGCGCGAGGCCAGTACGCCCAAGCAGGGGCGCTCGATCCCGATCAATGGCTGACGCGGGGCAGCGCGTTTTTCTCAAAAACCACAAAGAGATGAGGCACCGTGATCGGCGGTGCCTCGTCAGATCAATCTTTACAGGAGCATCAGCATGGCCAGAAAACAATGCCAGGTCTGCGGCCAGCCCGCCACGGTGCGGGTGGAAGCCAATCTCAATGGTCGCCACAGCACCATGCTGTTGTGTGACGATCACTATCGCCAACTGGTGCGCCAGCAAAAGCGCACCGTCTCACCGCTGGAAGCCTTGTTCGGCTCGCGCAGCGGCCTGTTCGAAGACTTCCTTGGCAGCGACTTCTTCCGCATCGGTGACGACGCACCGTCCATGGCGGCCGATACCGACGAGGTCGTCGATGCCTCGTTCGGCGAACCCGCCCCGGCCGGTACGGGCACAGCACGCCGTCGCGGCAGTGGGCTCGCCAGCCGCATCAGCGAACAGTCCGAGGCCCTA
>NZ_LWRX01000006.1:0-1470 GCF_001683835.1 Ralstonia sp. RL
CTTCGACCAGGCGCGGGTGTCGTCATTCATGTCCCAGTACCAGCCATCGGTCAGATACATGCCCTGCGTGAGCGGCAAGCCCAGCGAATGGATGTCGTTGATGAACATGAGGAGGCCGGCCAGCTTCATCGACTTGTTGATGCCGAACTCGTTGGCGGCCTTGATCGAGTTGATGGTGTCGCCGCCGGCGTTGGCCAGGCCCAGGATCTGCGCCTTGGACGACTGCGCCTGCAGCAGGAAGGACGAGAAGTCCGACGCCGACAGCGGGTGCTTGACGCTGCCCAGCACCTTGCCGCCGTTGGCCTTGACCACGTTGGCGGTGTCGTTTTCCAGCGAGGCGCCGAACGCGTAGTCGGCGGTCAGGAAGAACCAGCTCTTGCCGCCCTGCTTGACCACCGCGGAGCCGGTGCCCTTGGCCAGCGCCACGGTGTCGTAGGCATAGTGCACGGTGTACGGCGTGCATTCCTCGTTGGTCAGGCGCGCGGTGCCGGCGCCGATGGCGATGAACGGCTTCTTCTTCTCCGCGGCGACTTTGGCCATCGCCAGGCTGGTCGCCGAATTGGTACCGCCGATCAGCACGTCCACGCCCTGCTGGTCGAACCATTCGCGCGCCTTGCTTGCTGCGATATCGGCCTTGTTCTGGTGGTCGGCGACGACGAACTCGATCTTCTTGCCGTTGATCGCGCCGCCCATGTCGGCGATCGCCATCTTGACCGCTTCCGCGCCGCCGGGGCCGTCGACGTCCGCATACACGCCGGACATGTCGGTGATCATGCCGATCTTGATCACGTCGCCCGAGACCTGCGCCATTGCCTGCGCGCCGAATCCGGCGCAAAACACTGCGGCCATTGTGGCTGTCATGGATTTGAATTTCATCGCTGCTCCTCTGTCATTGGTGGTTGTTCACTGAAACGCTGCACTTCTTGTTCATACGCCCAGGAGCTCATGCAGCACAGGCATCCTGGAGTCGAGTTCGGCTGAGGCGAAGCTCTCGACGATCTGGCCGTGCTCCATCACGTAGAAGCGGTCGGCCAGGGGCGCGGCGAAGCGGAAGTTCTGCTCGACCATCACGATGGTGTAGCCCTTCGCCTTCAGGGTCGTGATCATGCGCGCCAAGGCCTGCACGATCACCGGCGCCAGGCCCTCCGAGATTTCGTCGAGCAGCAAGAGGCGCGCGCCGGTGCGCAAGATGCGCGCCACCGCCAGCATCTGCTGTTCGCCGCCGGACAGGCGCGTGCCCTGGCTGGCGCGGCGCTCCCGCAGGTTGGGGAACATCGCGTAGATTTCCTCGACCGACATGCCTTTGTCCGTCTTCGACACGAACGGCGGCAGCATCAGGTTTTCCTCGGCCGACAGCGACGAGAAGATGCCGCGCTCTTCCGGGCAGTAGCCGACGCCCAGATGCGCGATCTTGTGGGTCGGCAGGTGGATCGCCTCCACCCCGTTGATCTTGATCGAGCCACGGCGCGT
>NZ_LWRX01000087.1:0-657 GCF_001683835.1 Ralstonia sp. RL
GGGGCCGCGGCGGCGGCCGGCGCGGACGCACCGCCACGGCCGCGGCTCGACGCCTGACGCGCCGCAGCCAATGCCTCCATGGCCGGCGAGCGGCGGACCGGTGCAGCCGGGGCTGCCGCGGGCGCCTCCACAACGGCCGGGGCCGACGCAGAAACCGATGCGGTTGGCTGATACGCCGCACGCGGCGCCTCGACCACCGGCGCCGGGCGCGTCGCAGCAGGCGCTGCCTGAGCAGCCGCCACCGGAGCAGACGATGCCACCGCCGCCGCACGCTCAGACGCGGCCGAGGCCGCAGCCGATTGCACTGCCCGCTGCTTCGCGCCGCCGCCCGAAGGCGGGGGCACATCGCCCCCGGATTGACCGGGCTGGAACGCCAGCATGCGCAGCAGCGTCATCGTGAAGCCGGCGTACTCGTCCGGCGCGAGGGCAAGCTCATTACGGCCGAGATTGGCAAATTGATAGAACAGCTGCACTGACTGCGCGTCGAAACGCTCTGCGAGGCGGCGCACATCATCTGCCTCCGGCCAGTCGTCCTGCACCGCAGCGGGCACGACCTGCGCCAGCGCGATCTTCTGCAGCAGCGATGCCAGGTCCTGCAGCGCCCCCGAGAAGCTCAGGCTGCGGCCCGCCATCTCGTCGGCGATGTCAATGAGTGCA
>NZ_LWRX01000083.1:0-2348 GCF_001683835.1 Ralstonia sp. RL
GATGCTCGGCGCGGTCGACAAGAAAACCCTGCCCCATCTGAACTTCAAGATCTACGACGTCGGCGTATCGGACGGGCAGCGGGAGTCGGGCACCCGGGACCCCGGCCGCCTGATGTTCGACAGCGAAGCGGCCGAACCCGGCCAGAAGCCGGCGGCCTCCGGCCCGCTGTTCGTCAAGCGGGTGGCCATGACGGTCGGCCCGCGCGTGTGGGAGGTCGAATTTACGGCCAGCAAAACCGCCATGATGAGCAGCTTCGATACCTATCTGCCGCGCATCGTGCTGGTGGTCGGCCTGATCGCGGCCGGACTGCTGTTCACCATCTACTATTCGCAGGCATCGGCGCGGCAGCGCGCGGTGGAACTGGCCAAGGAGATGACCAAGGACTTGCGCGCCAGCGAAGCCAGCCTGGCCGAAGCGCAGCACATGGCGCACCTGGGCAGCTGGCTGCTGGACATCTCCACCCAGACCATGACCTGGTCGACCGAGACCTTCCACATCTTCGGCCTGGAACGGTTTTCGGAGCTGCCGGATTATTCGGCCTATCTGCGCCATATCCATGAAGAAGACCGGCAACGGGTGCAGACGGGCATGGCGAAAGCGCTGCGCGGCGGGGAGGAATTCAACACCGAACACCGGATCGTGCGGCGCGACGGCACGGTGCGCTGGGTGCAGACCATCTGCCGGCCGAGCAACAACGACGGCATGATCCTGTTGCGCGGCACCATCATGGACATCACCGAGCGCAAGCAGACGATGGAGGCATTGAAGCGCTCGCGCGAACTGCTGCGCGAGCTGACCGCGCACCAGGACCGGGTGAAGGAAGACGAACGGCGCCGCATCGCGCGCGAAATCCACGACGAGCTGGGGCAGACGCTCCTGGCGCTGCGCATCGACGTGTCGATGCTGGAGGCGCGCACCGGCAAGTCGCACCCGCGCCTGAACGAAAAGGTCCGCAGCGCGCTGCAATACATCGACGCCACCGTCAAGACCATCCGCACCATCATCAACAACCTGCGTCCGGCGGTGCTCGACCTCGGCCTCACTGCCGCCATCGAATGGCAGGTCAACGAATTCCGGCGCCGCAGCGGCATCGCCTGCGAGCTGGTGCTGGGCGAGGAAGAATTCGCGGTCGACGACACGCGCGCCACCACCCTGTTCCGCATCCTGCAGGAATCGCTGACCAACGTGATCCGGCACGCCAAGGCGACCCAGGTGTGGATCGAATTGCACAAGAAAGACGGACAGCTGGTCATGAGAATCGCCGACAACGGTGTCGGCATGTATCCCGAGGCGCGCAAGAACAGCAATTCGTTCGGGCTGGTCGGCGTGGAGGAGCGGATCAACGCGCTGAACGGAACTTTCCACATCGCCAGCACGCCGGGCCAGGGCACCGTCCTCACCATCCACATCCCGCTGGCGCCGGAGGTCCGGGAACGGCGCGCCGCAGCGGAATAAGTCACTTCCCGCGCAAATACACCTCGTCGTCGAAGGTCAGCACCCATTCCGGCCGATACACGGTGAAGATGGTCAGCAAAAAGCCGGTCAGGAAGGATTCGCCCCAGGCCAGCAGCAGCATGTAGGCGATGGTGTCGGCGGCGATCGGCGCATGCACCACCCACAGCTCGTTGGCGCCGAGCGAGAGCACGCCGATGGTCGCCAGCATCGCCATTGCGCCGAAGAACCCGTTGCCGAGCAGGTAGACAAAGATGTGATGCGGGAAATACTTGCGCGTCAGCCGCATCACCGTTTCGCCGCAATACGCCGGCAGGACCGCCAGCAGCAGCAGGTTCATGCCGAGATTGGCCCACAGGCCCTCATACAGCGCGGTATAGGCGGCAACCGCGATGCCGATGCCGATCACCGCCAGCTGCGGTCCGAACATCAGCACGAACAGCGGCATGCCCAGCAGGTGCAGCGTGACGCCGCCGGTGCCCGGCACGTCGAAGCGCCACAGCAGCGGCAATGCAATGATGAAGGCGCACCAGGCGGAAAACGCGCCGGTCGCATTCAGCGCCTGCCAAGGCGCCGACCTGGCCGCGCGGTAGAGAATGACGAGCGCGACGAGACTGGCCAGGAAGACGACCGCCAGCGGTAATGAAAAGAGAAAGATGCCCATGACGCATCCATTATAGAAAGTCGCGGCGACCGGTCAAAGCGCCCTGGCGGGTAGCGCCCGGGCGGCTTCCGGAGAGGAAAACCGGAACGCGGCAGCGGCCGCTAGCCGAAACTGTAGCGCGACTCGCGGAACGGCGCAGGCAGATGTCGACCGTCAGGATCTTCGACTCGCGCAGGCCCGGCCGCCGCGCAGCCGGTTGGGATAGCCGCCGCCGATGCGTTCGTGGTGTTT
>NZ_LWRX01000133.1:0-94992 GCF_001683835.1 Ralstonia sp. RL
CGGTATGTGGGGGAATCTCCGCCCCGTCCGGATAGCGGATCAGGTAGCTGTCGAACGGGAGCGGCCACAGCGCGGTGGCCAGCAGCATCTTGTCGTAGCCCGTGCCCTGGCGGCCGCGCTGCCAGCGGAAGGCGGTCGTGAAGAATGCGCGCAAGGAAGACATGGCATCGGCAGGTAGGGGAACGCCGCCATCTTAGCCGCGAACACAACGTGCGGACAGATGCCCTTTTGGCCAATGCACGCGGCCACGCGGGTGCCCCGTGCCCACCCCGCCTTGCATGCCAGGCTGCATGGACTATCGTGTCAGAACAGCGTTGCGGGGGCTACATGCCCATCGAGCTCAACCACACCATCGTCTGGTGCCGCAACAAGGAGCGCTCCACACGCTTCCTGCGCGACATCCTCGACTTGCCCGAGCCGATTCCGTTCGGGCAGATGCTGGTCGTCCCGCTATCGAACGGCGTGTCGCTCGACTTCTTCGACAGTGACTCGCCGATCGCCATGCAGCACTATGCCTTTCTCGTGAGCGACGCCGAGTTCGACCACGCGTTTGCCTCCATCCAGGCCCAAGGGCTGCCGTACTGGGCCGACCCCGGCAAGCACCGGGCCAATGAAACATACGTGCACCACGGCGGGCGCGGCCTGTATTTCGACGATCCCGACGGGCACCTTCTGGAAATCATGACCCGGCCCTATGACCTTGCCGGCTGAACCAGCCCGGACCCTGGCGTTACGCCCGCACCACCTCGTACCGCATCTCGACGAACGTGTCCTTGTACGGCAGCGCCGAGGTGAGCTTCAGCGGCGGCGTGACGATGCGGCGCGGCAGCAGCGGCAGGCCGCCACCCAACACCACCGGCATCACCTGCACGATCAGCTCGTCAAGCAGCCCCGCATCGAGAAACTGGCCGGCCAGCTCGCCGCCGCCGACGATCCATACGTTGCGGCCGCTGGCGGCGGCCAGCATGTCCCGATGGACTGGCGCCACATCGCCGTGTGCGAAGCGGATGTCAGCGCCTCCCACGCGCGGCAGCGTGCGCGACGTGAAGACCCACGCCGGCGCCGCATACGGCCACGGCTGCGCGTGCTCCGTGCCCGGCTTGACGAGCTCTCGCAGCAGCCATTCATACGTGGAGGTGCCCATCGCCAACGCGCCGACCTCGCGGATGAAGCCGTCGTAGCTCGTGCCCTCGAGCGAGCCGAACTGCATCAGCCAATCGAGCGAGTGGTCGGGCGTGGCGATGAACCCGTCGAGGCTGCTGGCGGCGTAGTACTGGGTCTTGGACATGGCATGCGCTCTCGTTGTTGTTCGGGGGACCGCAATGCTACGGGATCGGCAGCGCGCGAGTTTTAGATCGGCTGAGGCGCAACGGACGCCGTCGCCCCAGCGCATGCCTGGGCCGCTACAATCGGCGCCCCGCCTTTTCCAACGCCGGCACGGATGCCCTACGGACTCATCGCCTTTGACTTTGACGGCACACTGGCCGATTCCTTCGACGCGTTCGTCGATGCACTGAATGCGGCAGCAGCGAAACACGGATTCCACCGGCTCGAAGGTGCACGGCTGGCGCAGGCGCGCGGAGCATCGGCGCGCGACGTCATGCGCCTGCTGGATGTGCCGTTGTGGAAGGCCCCCGCCATCACCCTCGAGATGCGCCAGCAGATGCGTGAGCGCATCATCGCCCAGACCCGCCTGTTCGACGGCGTCGCGGACACGCTCGCAGCACTCGCAGGGCGTGGTGTGCGTCTGGCCATCGCCACATCCAGCGCCGAGGACAACGTGCGGGCCGTGCTGGGGCCGGCAACACGGTGGGTCCACCACTACAGCTGCGGCATCCCGGTATTCGGCAAGGCGCGCAAGCTGGCGGCGCTCACGGCCTCGACACGCGTGCGCCCGGAAGACGTGCTGTATGTGGGTGACGAAATGCGCGACGCCGATGCGGCGCGCGCCGCAGGCATCGCGTTCCGGGGAGTGGCCTGGGGATACACGGCGCCAGACGCGTTGCAGCAACACGCGGGGGCGCCGCTGCTCGGCCGGCCGGAGGATTTGCTGGCCTTGTAGCAGCGGCCGCAGCGCTGGCGGCAGTCCGGTGCCATCGCTGCACGCCGGCGCCGCCGCCCCGCTCTCAGCGCTCCGGGCCCAAGTCGTCGACGGCGCGCCCGCCGGCGGAGTGCAGCGCCGCTTCGGCGGCATCCACCTCCGAAGGCTCGGCTTCGATGGTCAGCAGGAAACGCCCGCCGATCACGACGTTCTGAAACTTGCGCTCGTACGTCTCGGCAATCTCGCCGCCGGGCTCGTAGTCGCCGCAGAGGAAGTTGCCGCACAAGGCGCCTGCCTCGTCAGCCTGATGCGACAGCGCCACGCGGTCGCGTGCGAGGCCCGTGCTCAGCACGGCGAGGCGGGCCGCTTCGGCGGCGGCGGAGTCTGTGAAGATGCGGACGATGGTGGGCATGGGGGTTCTCCTGGCTGGTGAACCCGAACATCGACGCATCGGCCGTGCCCGCCAATGTGCCCGGTGAGCGACTCAGAACAGCGCCATCTGGCGCATCCCGAACCCGATCGCTTCTTCCACGCGCATGCGCGCATGCGACAGCGAACCCTCGATGCCAGACAGCGTGCCGGCCAGCCAGCGGTAGACCAGCGGCAGCTGACCGCGCGGGCTGAGGTGGATTTCACCGAGCTTCTTGCCGCGCTTGTCGCGGTAGTAGTGGGAGCGATAGCCGCGTTCCCAATGCGTGATCGGGCCGCGCCATTGGCGCGGGCGACTTGGTTTGGCGGGGGGTGTTTCGGTGGGCGGCGCCGACACCGGTTCCTCCCAGCCGAATGCGGGTTTGGCGAACAGCGGCAAACCTTCCAGATCGGGGTCGAAATCCATCGTCGTACGCTCAAGCTAGCGCCGCCGCTGGCTTTGCAGACACTCACGGCGCGTAGCCCGCATGATACCTGGGTTTGTGGCCAACGGCACGTGCAAACGCAAGCGGGCCGGGCACCGGCGCAACGTTGCAGCGCGCGGGCCGTCCTTGCTTCGGTATCATGGCCGCTTCCTCCCTCAGGCCGGTAGCCGCATGAAGATCGACTGCAACGCTCCCAAAACCGCCCGACTCGCGTGCGCCATGTTGTTGGCTGCCGCGTGCGCCCTTCCCGCCCATGCCGAAGAAGGCGCGCTTGCGCCGCTGATCCGCCATCTGG
Source organism: Ralstonia sp. RL (assembly GCF_001683835.1). NCBI lineage: Bacteria > Pseudomonadati > Pseudomonadota > Betaproteobacteria > Burkholderiales > Burkholderiaceae > Ralstonia > Ralstonia sp. RL. The sequence continues at coordinate 3,191 of NZ_LWRX01000133.1, forward strand.
CCGATCGACTCGTCACCGCAGACCAGGTCGCCCTGAGCAAATGGGACAGCGGCCAACCCGTCTATGACGCGGCACGCGAAGCGCAGGTCATTGCCAATGTCTCGGGCGAAGCGCCGGCATACGGGCTGGCCCCCGCCGATGTGGGGAGCGTGTTTGCCGACCAGATCGAAGCCAACAAGGAAGTGCAGTACGCCCTGCTCAATGACTGGCGCCGGGCCGGGGCCGCACCCCAAGCGCAGCGGCAGAGCCTGCGCGACGTCATCCGGCCCAGGCTGGACGGCTTGCAGAAATCCATCCTGCAAGCGCTGCGCGACGCGGCCCCGGCACGCGGCCGCGCGGATTGCCCGGTGCAGGTGGCAAAGGAAGTCGAGCGCGTCACGCGGGAGCAGTCGCTCGACACGCTGCATCGCATTGCACTGGACCGCGCGACAGCGCGGCTGTGCGTGGCGCACTGAGCTGCGCTGCGGCGCCATGAAACAGCGGCGCGGCCCCTCGGCGGGGCGCGCCGCAACGTGCATGCTCAGGAGAGAGGCAGGGCCCCCATCGGCCCCGAATCAGCCCAGATCCACCGGCACGAAGATCTTCGTGTCGTCACGCTGCACGAGCAATGCGACATGCTTGCCGGCGCGATCCACCAGCGTGCGCAGCTCCTGCACCGACGACACCGGCGTACCGTTGAGCGACAGGATCACGTCGCCCGGCTGGATCCCGACCTTGGCCGCGGGGCCCGTCGCATCCATCACGACCAGGCCGCCGGCCAGACCGCTCTGCCGCTTCTCTTCCGGCTGCAGCGGCCGCACCGCCAGGCCAAGGCGGCCCTGGTTGGGCGCAGCGTTGTCGCTGGAGGCCACCTTCGCGTCCTTGGCGGCGCCCACGGTCACCGACAACGTGACTGGCTTGCCCTGACGCATCACCTGCAGCGGTACCGTCGTCCCCGGCTTGATGTCGGCCACCTGCTCCGGCAGATCGCCCGATCGATCGATGTGCACGCCGTTGATCTGCAGGATGACGTCGCCGGGCTGCAGGCCGGCCTTGGCCGCGGGGCCGCCGTCTTCCACGGAGTTGACGAGCGCGCCCTCGGGCCTGGGCAGCCTGAAGGAATCGGCCAGCGACTGGTCGACCTCCTGCACCGCAATGCCCAGGCGCCCGCGCGTGACCTTGCCCGTAGCGACGAGTTGCTGCTCCACCTTCATCGCCACGTCGATCGGCACGGCGAATGACAGGCCCTGGTAGCCGCCGGTCTGGCTGTAGATCTGCGAATTGATGCCGATGACCTCGCCACGCTGGTTGAACAGCGGGCCGCCCGAGTTGCCGGGGTTCACGGCCACATCGGTCTGGATGAACGGCACATAGGTGTCGTCGGGCAGCGAGCGCGACTTGGCGCTCACGATGCCAGCGGTGACGGTGTTCTCAAAGCCGTACGGCGAGCCGATCGCCACCACCGGCTCACCGACCTTGGTGTTGGCCGGGTTGCCGATCTGCACCACCGGCAGGTTCTTGGCCGAGATGCGCAGCACGGCCACGTCGGACTGCTTGTCCACGCCCAGCACCTTGGCCTTGAATTCGCGGCGGTCCGTCAGCTTGACGTTCACTTCTTGCGCGCCATCCACCACGTGGGCGTTGGTGAGGATCAGCCCATCGGCCGAGACGATGAAGCCCGAGCCCAGGCCGCGCACGATCTGGTCACCGCGCTGCTGCGGCATCTGCGGCATGAAACGCTTGAAGAATTCGGCGAACGGATCATCGGGGCTCATGCCGGGCGGCAGCCCCTGCATGCTGGTGCGCTGCGCATGCGCGGTGGTGCTGATGTTGACCACCGCGGGGCCATAGCGCTCGACGATGCCGGAAAAGTCCATCGGCGCCGGCACGGCCACCGGGGCCGTTGCAGCGGCGGGGGCTGTCACCGCGGCCACGGGAGCGGCCACGGCGCGCGTGATCATGTCTTTCTGCAGATACGCATAACCGCCTGCAACGGCGACCACGGCGGCCAGGCCGGCCGCGCTGCGTGCCAGGGTTTGACGTGTCATTGTCTTGTCCTCTCTTGCTGGTGCGAGGGCCACGGCGGGCGGACTCGCCTGCGGTGCCCATCGGTTGCAGGCATCGTAGGCGGCCAGACTTAAACGAGACTTAAACGCGGGGGCGGCACCTGGCGTCACATGCCGCCCGCCTGGCTATGCACGCGCCTGAAACGGAAAGCGCAGCACGACACGCAGGCCGCCTCCCTCGCGCTCCTCCAGGGCCAGCGTGGCGTCGTGCGCCTGGGCGATCTCGCGCACGATCGCGAGCCCCAGGCCGCTGCCGCCCGTGGGCGCCTGCGTGGGGCGGTAGAAGCGGTCCAGCACGCGCTCGCGCTCTTCGGCGGGAATGCCGGGGCCGTTGTCTTCCACCACGAGCTGCGCGCCGCCGTCGGGTGCATGGCCGGTGATCACGTCGACGCGCGCGCCGCGTGGGCAATAGCACAGCGCGTTGTCGACGAGATTCACAAGCAGCACGCGCAGCGCATCGGCATTGCCGATCACCGACGCGGGCTGCGACTCCACGGCGATGCCCAGGTCGATGCCCTTCTGCACCGCCGTTGCCGAGAGCTCGCCCACCACGTCGGCCGCCACCGCATCGATCGCAACCGGCGCACGCTGCGTATCGGCGGCGCCAGGCTCCTGCCGCGCCAGCGTCAGCAGCTGGCCGACGAGGCGGATCATGCGCTCCACACCGCGATGCAGATCGGCGTGCGCCGCGCGGCGTTCGTCCTCGTCCTGCGCGCGGTCGGCCACCTGCAGCTGCAGCTTGAGCGCGGCCAGCGGCGTGCGCAGCGCATGCGCCGCATCGGCGACGAACGCGCGCTGATGCGCGAGCGCTGTCCCGAGCCGCACCAGCAGGTCATTCAGCGCGTTGGTGAGCGGGCGAATCTCGGCAGGCAGCCCATGCGTGGGCAGCGGCGACAGCGCTGCCGCATCGCGCGTCTGCACTTGCTGGGCGACTGTCCCCAGCGGCGCGAGCCCCCGCCCCACCGCCAGCCATACGATCCAGGCGAGCAGCGGCAAGAGGATCAGCAGCGGGGCGACTGTCCGCAGCGCCATGCGCGCCGCCACCTCGTGCCGCGCGCTGTAGGGCTGCGCGATCTGCACCACGGCAGGCCCGAACGCGACGCTATACACGCGCCAGGCACCCTCTGGCGTGTTCACATCGGAAAAACCGAGCTCCGCGCGCTCCGGCAGATCCGGCCTCGCATGCGACAGATACAGGCTGCGGCCCGAGCCGTCCCAGATGCGGATGACGACGTCGTCATCGCGCGCGATGCCCGCCAGCGCGGGCGGGGGCGGGTCGATCCACTGGCTGGGCAACGCGGCGGCCACCTGCTGCATCTGGTAGTCGAACAGCGCGTTGGCCTCCTGGCGCGCCTGCGCATAGATGAGCCCCGTGGCAATGACGATGCCGGCGAGCAGCCCGCCGGCCAGCCACCACAGCAGCGTTTTTCGGATCGATTGCATGGGCTATTGGGCGTCTGCGCCGGTGGCAGGTTCCGCGGGCGGCGTGGGCGTCTCGCGCGGGATCACATACCCCACGCCGCGGATGTTCTGGATGAAGTGGCTGCCAAGCTTCTTGCGCAGCGCGTGGATGTAGACCTCGACCGTGTTGCTGCCGACTTCTTCGTCCCAGCCGTACAGGTTGTCCTGCAGCTGCGCGATCGACCACACCTTGCCGGGCCGCGCAAGCAGCGCATGCAGCACGGCAAACTCACGCCCCGACAGCTTGACCGGAATCCCGGCGCGCAGCACCTCGCGCGTCACGGGGTTGAGCAGCACTTCGCCATGGCGCAGGAGCGGATCGGCACGGCCGCCCTGGCGGCGCAGCAGCGCATGCATGCGCGCGGCAAGCTCCTGGAGGTCGAACGGCTTGACGAGGTAATCATCGGCGCCGGCGTTCAGGCCCGCCACGCGGTCTGCCACGGCATCGCGCGCGGTCAGGATCAGGATGGGGATGGCAATGCCGCGCTGACGGACCTCGCGCACCACCTCCAGTCCGTCGCGCTTGGGCAGGCCGAGGTCGAGCAGCATGAGGTCGAACATGGAGCCGCCTGGCTCCGCGGCGTGGGCACCGGGCGCCGTCACGGCCTGCACGGCGGCCTCGCCGTCGCGCACCCAATCGATCGCAAAGCCGTCGTGGCGCAAACCCTTGCGCACGCTTTCGCCGATCATGTCGTCGTCTTCTACGAGAAGCACCCGCATGGCAGAAGAAATAAGGGGCCGGGAAAGGCTCATTGTAGAACTGTCCCGCAGGTGGGCTGTGCGGCGCTGCCGGCATGGCGTGCCGACATGCTGGCCGGACACGGCTGTCACACATGCCCGCATGGGCCGAACGTCCCGGCCGGCGGCCTCGCGCGCGATCGCCGCGGCGCAGCCGGAGCGCGCTGGATGACGCGGTTGCACCGCAGACGCCTTGCCTTTATCGTGACGCGATCCCTGTCACGAACATCGTGCGCACATGAGCGCCCAGCAAGCCACGCCCTCCGACGCCACCGAACCCGTCACCGACCTGCGCGCACGCATCCGCGCGGCACGCCCGTCGCTGTCTCCGGCCGAGCGCCAGGTGGCCGACTGGGTGCTGCGCCAAGCGGGCACGGTGCTCAGCCTGCCGGTGGCCGCCATTGCGCGCGAGGCCGGCGTCAGCCAGCCCACGGTGATCCGCTTCTGCCGCTCGATGGGCTGCCACGGGCTGTCCGACTTCAAGCTGCGGCTGGCACAAGGCAACGTCGGCCCCGAGGCCGCACGCCACACAGGCACGGCCCAGGCGCCCGCCCGTGCCGCACGCGCCGCACATGCAGCCGCGCCGTCCGGCACGCGCGTATTGCAGAACACCATCGACGCGCTCACCGCGTTGCAGGATCGTTTCGATGCGCGCGCGCTCGACGCCGCCGTCGCGCTGGTCGCCGGTGCGCAGCGCATCGACCTGTATGGCTTCGGCAGCTCCGGCGTCGTCGCTGCCGACGCGCAGACCAAGTTCTTCCGCTACGGCATCGCGGCCAACGCATATAGCGATCCGTATCTGGTGTCGATGTCGTTGAACGTGCTGCAGGCCGGCGACGTGGTGATCGCCATTTCCAAGTCCGGCACGCTGCCCGAGCTGCAGACGGCAGTGGAACGCGTGCGCGAGCTCGGTGTGCAGGTGATTGCCGTCACGGCGCCGGGCAGCCCGCTGGCCGCCCTGGCCGATGTGGTGCTGCCCGCAGACGTGGACGATGCCGTGACCGACCGCTCCATGGTGGCGCGGCTGCTGCACCTTGCGCTGCTCGATGCGCTGGTGGTCGAGGTGGCGCTGCGCAAGGGCAACGCCGTCCCGCCCCGGCATCCGCTGCCGGAATAGCGCGGCGTCAGTGGCCCTGCGCCACGGCGTGGTCCATCGCCGCGCACAGGCCGATGAGGCCGGGATACGGCGAGTGGATGACATACACCGGCATCGCCGCCACGTACGCTGAAAAGCGCCCCTTGTCTTCAAAGCGCCGCCGGAAGGGCGAATTGGCAAAGGCCGGCCCGAGGCGCGGCACGATGCCGCCGCCGATATACACGCCGCCCCGCGCGCCCAGTGTGACAGCCAGGTTGGCCGCGATGGTGCCAAGGAACGCGCAGAACGTGTCGACGGCATAGCGGCAGCGCGCGTGGTCGCCGGCGGCATCTTCCATCTCGCCCAGGGCGATGGCGGTGATGTCGGCGGCGCGGCGCACGGCGGGGCCCTGCTGCCACAGGTCGAAGCACACGCCCAGCGCTTCGTAGATCAGCTCCAGGCCCATCCCCGAAATCAACCGTTCCGCCGAGACATGCCCGAAGCGCTCGCGCGCGAAGCGCCAGATGGCGACCTCCTCGTCGTTCATGGGCGGAAACGCGACATGCCCGCCTTCGCCTGCCACGGCGATGTAGCGGCCGTCCGCCGTCGGCAGCAGCGATGCCACGCCCAGGCCCGTGCCCGCGCCGAGCAGCGCGCGCGGTGCATCGGCCACGCTTGCGCCGCCGCCCACCTGCTCCAGCTCTTCGGCGGGCAGGAACGGCAGCGCATGGGCCAGCGCCGCAAAGTCGTTCAGCACGACGAAGGTGTCGAAGCCCAGCGACTGCCGCATGGCTTCGATGGAGAAGGCCCAGTCGCGGTTGGTCATGCGGATCTGGTCGCCGAGCACCGGGTTGGCGATGCCGATGGCCGCGTGGCGCACACCCGCTGCGGCAATCTCGGGCGGCAGCGATGCCAGGTACGCCCGCATGGCCGCCTCGAGCGAGGGGTAATCGTCGCCGGCGAGGACGCCGATGTGCGCAAGGCGCATGGGCGCCATCTCGAGTGCAAAACGCACGTTGGTGCCGCCCACGTCGGCCACCAGGCGCGGATAGGCCGTCACATCGGCCACGGTGCCCGCGCTCACTTCATGCAGTCCAATAGACATCGAGCGGTACCTCCCGCTGATGAATGACATAACTCACCGGTAGCGCGGGCTGTGCCACGTCCTGCGCCGCCGTGTCGAACACCGCGCGCTTGACCGGCCCCGCGATCGACAGGAACAGCCGCCGCGCCGCGCACAGCGCCGAGAGGTTGAGGCTGATGCGCCGGTGCGGTGCGGTGCCCGGCCGCACGGGCAGGTAGCCGGGCGGCTTCGTGCGGTCCACGCCGTCCGGCAACTCGGGCGCATCGGGAAACAACGAGGCCGTGTGCCCGTCGTCGCCCATGCCGAGGATCACGACGTCGGGCTGCTGGAACGGCGCGTTGGCCGTAGCGACGCAGGCATCGACGTCCACCGAGCCGCCATGCACATGCAGCGGCAGCACAAGCGGAAAGAATCGCGCCGCGGCGGCTGCGTCCTGCAGCAGGTGTTCGCGGACCAGGCGCGCGTTGCTGTCGGCATGGTCAGGCGGCACCGCGCGTTCGTCGACGAGCGTGATCGACACATCGGCCCAGCGCAGGGGCAGCACGCGCAACGCCGCAAACAGGGCAATCGGCGATCGCCCGCCCGACACCGCCAGGCACGCGGTGCCCTGGTCTTCGATCACATGCGCGAGCGTACTGGCGATGGATGTGGCGAGCGCCTGAACCTGCGCCGCCGCGTCGGTGGCTGCGTGCCAGCGGGTTGCCATTACATCTCCTCGTGCCAGGCGGCGTTGTCGCGCGAGAGCAAGGCGCTCGATGCCGCGGGGCCCCAGCTGCCTGCCGTATACCCCTTGGGCGGCGTACGTGCCTCGTTCCACGCTTCGATGATGGGCTCGACCCAGCGCCACGCTTCGGCCTGCTCATCGCGGCGTACGAACAGGCCAAGCTTGCCGTTGACCGCATCCATCAGCAGGCGCTCATACGCGCCGGCATGGCGCACGCCGCCGTGGTCGGTGAAATCCAGATCGAGCGTGGACGGCTGCAGGCCCAGCGCCGCGCCCGGTGTCTTGGTCAGGAACTGCAGGCGGATGCTCTCTTCCGGCTGCAGTCGGATGACGAGCCTGTTCTCCGGAAACTGGATCAGCGGCTTCGGGAACAGCGCGTGTGGCACGTCATGGAAGCGCACCACGATCTCCGCCAGCCGCTGCGGCATGCGCTTGCCGGTGCGCAGGTAGAACGGCACGCCGGCCCAGCGCCAGTTGGCAATCTCGGCCTTGATGGCGACGAAGGTCTCGGTGCGGCTGTCCGGCGGAATGCCCTGCTCCTGCAGATAGCCCTGCACCGGCTGGCCCGCGATGGCGCCCTCCTGGTACTGCCCGCGCACGGTCTTGTCGGGCACCTCCTGCAGCGGGATCGGCTTGAGCGCCTTGAGGATCTTCAGCTTCTCGTCGCGGATGGCGTCCTGCGACAGGCTCGACGGCGGCTCCATGGCCACGATGCACAGCAGCTGCAGCAGGTGGTTCTGCACCATGTCCCGCAGCGCGCCGACGCCGTCGTAGAAATCGCCGCGCTTTTCCACGCCGAGCTGCTCTGCGATGGTGATCTGTACGTCCTTGATCCACTCGCGGCGCCACAGCGGCTCGAACAGCGCGTTGCCGAAGCGGATCGCCATCAGGTTCTGCACCGACTCCTTCCCGAGGTAGTGGTCGATGCGGTAGATCTGGTCTTCGGCAAAGTACTCCGCCACGGCGGAGTTGATGCGCTCGTTGGAGGCGAGGTCCGTGCCCAGCGGCTTTTCCAGCACGAGGCGCACGTTCGGCGTGTTCAGCCCGACACGGGCCAGTTGCTTGCAGATGTCGACAAAGATGCCCGGTGCGGTGGCGAGGTAGCACACCGTCACGGGGGCGCGGTCTTCGCCGAGGGCGGCGGCCAGCGCATCGAACTGCTCGGGTTTGCGGGCATCGACCTGCTGGTAGACGATGCGCTCGGCAAACGAGGCCCACGCGTCATCGGAGACCGGCGCGCCGGAGTACAGACGCATGGTCGGGCGCGTCTCGCGCTCCAGCAGCGCGAGATAACCGGCGGTTTCCAGCGGCTGCGTGCCGATGGCGAAGATGCGCCCGCGCGGGTGCAGTTCGCCGCCCTGGTGCGCATCGAACAAGGCCGGGATCAGCTTGCGGCGGGCCAGATCGCCCGTACCGCCAAACAACACCATGTCGAATGCGGGCACCGACATCGTCATCTCCTGTGTGTGAGCCATCGATTAGGCTAGCCTAGCTGACTGGAGCCTGTCATCCAATGAAACGGGCATGCGCCAGGGGGCATTGAGCTCGCATGGCGTCGTTGCGGCCCAGAGGCCCGGCTCAGGGCAACGCGCGCCCGCTCGATTGGACGACAGGTCCGGCCAGCACCTGTTTTGGCCTCATTTTGTAGTATTACTACATCGCGAGCAAGGTGCTGCAACGCTGCCCGAGCAGGGGTTTCCTGCCCGACTTGCGACGCGGATCGTGGCTCCTGGCGCGCCTTCTGGCACGCAATTCGCGTGCACGCCGTTGCGAGACGACGCATCCTTGTGGAAAACCCTGTCCCACAACGGGCGTGTTTGTAGGAAAATTACAGCACACCTCCCACCCCGGACCCCACTTCCTGGAGAACCCGCATGGCCCAGCACCGCCTGCATGACGTCGTGGCCGACGTCACCCAGCGCATCATCGACCGCAGCCGCGGCCCGCGCCAAGCCTATCTGGACGTCACCCGCAAGAACGCCGGCCGCAAGGTCGAGCGCACGCTGCTCTCGTGCACGAACCTCGCCCACGGCTTCGCGGCCATGGAGGGCGAGACCAAGATCCGGCTCAAGGCACTGGAGCGGCCGAACATCGGCATCGTGTCGGCGTACAACGACATGCTCTCGGCCCACCAGCCGCTGGAGGCATTTCCGGCGTGGATCAAGCAGGCTGCGCTCGAAGCCGGCGGCACCGCGCAGTTTGCCGGCGGCGTGCCGGCCATGTGCGATGGCGTGACGCAGGGGCAGGACGGCATGGAGCTGTCGCTCTTCTCGCGCGACACCATTGCGCTGTCGACGGCCGTGGCGCTGTCGCACCAGATGTTCGACGCGGCGCTGTACCTCGGCGTGTGCGACAAGATCGTGCCGGGGCTGGTGATCGGGGCGCTGTCGTTCGGCCACCTGCCGGCCGTGTTCGTGCCGGCCGGCCCCATGACCACCGGCATCAGCAACGACGAGAAGGCCCGCACGCGCCAGCTCTACGCCGAAGGCAAGCTCTCGCGCGCCGACCTGCTCGAAGCCGAATCGAAGTCGTACCACGGCCCCGGCACCTGCACGTTCTACGGCACGGCCAACTCCAACCAGATGCTGATGGAGATCATGGGCCTGCACCTGCCGGGCACCGCTTTCATCAACCCGGGCACGCCGCTGCGCGAGGCGCTCACGCGCGAGGCCGCGCGCCAGGTGCTCAAGCTCGTCTACAGCGGCAACCAGTACACGCCCATCGCCGATGTGCTCGACGAGCGCGCGTTCGTCAACGGCATCGTCGGCCTGCTGGCCACGGGCGGCTCGACCAACCACACGCTGCACCTGATCGCGATGGCGCGTGCGGCGGGCATCCTGCTCACGTGGGACGACTTCAACGACCTGTCGGGCGTGATTCCGCTGCTGGCGCGTGTGTACCCGAACGGCAAGGCCGACGTGAACGAGTTCCAGGCCGCCGGCGGCCTGTCGATCGTGATCCGCGAACTGCTCGACGCCGGCCTGCTGCACGAGGACGTGACGACGATCATGGGCAAGGGCCTGCGCCGCCATACCCAGGAGCCTTTCCTGGAAGGCGACAAGCTGGTGTGGCGCGACGGCATAGCTGCGTCGCTCGACACGAACATCGTGCGCGGCGTGGCCGAGCCGTTCTCGCCGGACGGCGGCCTGCGCGTGCTCGAGGGCAACCTCGGACGCTCGGTCATCAAGGTGTCGGCGGTCAAGCCGGAGCATCGCTTCGTGGAAGCCCCGGCGCGCGTCTTCCATGCGCAGGACGACCTGATCGACGCTTTCAAGGCCGGCGAGCTGGAGCGCGACTTCGTCGCCGTGCTGCCGTACCAGGGCCCCGCCGCCAACGGCATGCCCGAGCTCCACAAGCTCACGCCGACGCTGTCGGTGCTGCAGGAGCGCGGCTTCAAGGTGGCGCTCGTGACGGACGGCCGCATGTCGGGGGCATCGGGCAAGGTGCCGGCGGCGATCCACGTCACGCCGGAAGCGCTCAACGGCGGGCCGCTGGCGCGCGTGCGCGATGGCGACATCGTCGTGCTGGATGCTGAGGCGGGCACGCTGTCCGTGCGCGTACCGGAGGCGGAGTGGAACGCCCGCAAGGTCAGCACGCCGGATCTTTCGCACTATCACGCGGGCGTCGGGCGCGACCTGTTCTCGGGCTTCCGCCGCAATGTGTCTGCCGCCGAGGAAGGCGCCTGCACGCTGTTCGTGTCGCCGGGCGCGTAGGCGGATGACGATGCGGCCGTCTTCGCTGCTGAGGCCGGCCGCGTTTACAGCACGGACTTGTCGACCGGGATGCCGAGCTCGCCGGCCATCTGCTCGACCAGCGCCTGAAGCCTTGCCACCTTGTCGGCCAACTGCTTGTGCTCGGCCTTCAGGGCTTCGAATTCGGAAGGCGGAATGGCTTCGTCGGGCGCATCCGCATCACGCGGCCGCACGTCGCTCAGGGCCACTTCACCGCAGAGCCGGTGCGTCCAGCGGCTTTCTCGCTCGCCGGCCGCGCGCGGCAGCTTCACGACGTAAGGCGGGTCGTTCTCGGCCAGTTCTTCCAGAAACGCTTCAACGGACGAGATGTCTGCAAACGCGTGCAACCGCGCGGCGTTCAGGCGCAGCTCGGCGGCCGTTTGCGGACCGCGCAACAGCAGCGCGGTGAGAAGCGCCACGGACTGGCTCGGCACGCCGAGCACGCGGCCCATGTTGTGCTCGAAGCGCGGCACGCGGCTGCTGCTGCCTTCCATCACGAGGCTCAGCGATTTCAATCCGTCGATGGCGGTGAGGATTTCCGCTTCAGTAACGTTCATCACCGGCGCGCGTGCGGTCTTCTGGTTGCAGCCGGCAACCAGCGCGTTGAGTGTGAGCGGATAGGTGTCGGGCACCGTGTGCTGCTTCTCGACCAGGACGCCGAGCACGCGGCCCTCGAGAGCGGTGAGCGCCCGGATGGCGCGGATGGGGGGACGTGACTGGGCGTCCGGATTGGCGTTCATGGCGGTGGCGACGGAGACTGTTGTGGCAAACAAGCCGCGAGCCTGCCAGCCCGCGACCCGAGATGCCCACATGATATCCGTCACGCGCAGGGGCAAACCCGGCCTGCGCGCGCAACCACCGCTGCTCAGCCCTTGGCCGGACCGCGCACCAGCAGCACCGGCGTGGTCGCCAGGCGGACGAACTTTTCGGCCACGCTGCCCAGCATGGCGTGCGCCAGGCCGCGGCGGCCGTGCGTGCCCATCACCACCACATCGGCGCCGCTCTGCAGGGCTTCGCGCTGCAGGGCACCGGCCACATCCTCGCCCACGCCTTCGGTTTCCACCAGCGTGGTTTCGTTTGCGAGGCCCGCCGCGGCCAGCGCGTCCGCGGTCTCCTTCAACAGCAGCGTGCCGGCTTCGATGAACGACTTGCGCAGCTCCGTCGGGTCGTAATAGCCGACGTCGAACAGCATCGCCGGGCTGTCGACGATGTAGACGGCGCGCACGGTGCTCTGGAACGCCTTGGCCAGGCGGATGGCTTCGGCCAGGGCCAGCTTGCTCGTGTCGCTGCCATCAACGGCGACCAGGATCTTCTTGTACATGGTTCAAGCCTCGCAGGAGAGTGGTTGTCGGAACGGCGCTGGAGCAGCGTCCGCCCCCAGGCTATTCTGTGACATCGGCAGCCCTCTTTCGTTGCGCCAGATCAGATGGCCGTGTTCGCGCGGCACAACAATGCATCGGTCTCCACCCACACCCACGCCTGAACTCATTGCCGCCTACCAGCGTGCGCGCTATCGCGTGCGCGGGCCCCAAGGCGACGTGCTGCTGCGCCTGGATGCCGTCAACCCGTGCGTTGCGGGGCTGCTCGCGCAGGCCGACGCGCCGTGGGCGGTGTTCGTGACGGCGCACCAGCCGTTCTCGCGCCCGGTGTCCGCCGAGGAAAACACCGCCCGCCAGGCCGAACTGCTCGCCTGGGTGATCGCACGCGGCATGGCCTGGCTGCCCGGCGAGGGCGGCCCGCCGGACGACATGCCCGCGCACGCATGGGCGCCGGAGCCGAGCCTGCTGCTGTTCATCGACGACCCCGCCGTCGCCGACACGCTGATGCTGACGTTCGAGCAGAACGCCGTGGTGCTCTGCGATGCGCAGGGTTTTTGTACCTTGCGTTGGCACCCGTATCTGCCATTCTGAATTCCATACGATTTGCACTTGCACGCAAAGTGGCGCGTGCGATCCATAAGTGCTGACGTTGATACACCGCAGGAGGTTCGTATGGAACTGCACATGCAATCGCATCATTGGGAGCGCCGCATGCCCGACTGGCTCGCCGCGAGCGCGGCAGGGATCGTGGGCGGCGCACTCGTCATCGTGCTGGAGTTCTTCTGGTCGACCATGGTGCTCAATGAAAGCCCGTGGCGCCCGACACACAAGATCGCGGCCATGGTGATGGGCCGCGGGGCGCTGGAAGACATGGCGCTGTTCAGCTTCAGCATCGTCGGCGTGGCGCTCGTGCTGCACTTCGTGCTCGGCGCCCTCATGGGGATGATGCTGGCGGCCATCATCGCGCCGTTCCACTTCGATTCGAGCCCGGGCATGCTCGCGGTCATCGGGGTGGCGTTCGGGATCGTCGCGTACGTGGTGAATTTCTACGGCATGACGGCGGTCTTCCCGTGGTTCGTGTCGGAGCGCGGGTCGGGGCCGCTGCTGGCGAACCTGCTCTTTGGCGTGGTCGCCGCCATCGCGTACGGCATGCTGGAACGGCGCGGGCAGGAAACGATGCGCTGACGCACCGCATTTTTCCTGCGGCGCCGCAAGTCGAGCGGCACCACCAGGAGACGGCCGCCTGCGGCAACGTGTGCCGAAGGCGGCCGTTTTGCATTGCAGCGCAACAGGCTGCGCGCGCATCGAGGCGATCCGCATGCCCGGTGCGCCTCGTCCTTACGTTGCCTTGCACGAACCCGGTGCGCGAACTAGCCTAGGGTCGAAGGAGTCCCTGCGCGGGAGGTGCCCATGGCCCTTGCGATTGCGCTCGTTCTGATCGTCGTGCTGGCGGTGGGGTTTCACGTTGCCAGCCCCTGGTGGATCACGCCAGTCGCGTCCAACTGGGGCCGCATGGACGACACGCTGACGATCACCATCGTCATCACCGGCGTGCTGTTTGTCGCCATCAACCTTTTCGTGGTGGCCGCGCTGCTGCGCTACCGGCACAAGGACGGCCACCGCGCCAGTTACGAACCGCACAACAGGCGCCTGGAATGGTGGCTGATCGGCGTCACCACCGTGGGCGTGGCCGCACTGCTCGCGCCGGGCCTCTTCGTCTATGCCGATTACGTCCGCCCGCCGCCCAACGCGCTGCAGATGGAGGTGCTCGGCCAGCAGTGGCAATGGCGCTTCCGCTTTGCCGGCCCCGGCGGCAAGCTCGGCACGACCGACGTGCGCTACATGACGAACGACAACCCGTTCGGCATGAACCCGGCTGACCCGAACGGCCGCGACAACTACCTGATCGACACGCCGGAGCTGCACCTGCCGATCAACCGCCCGATCCAGGTACTGGCACGCTCGCGCGATGTGCTGCACGACTTCTATGTGCCGCCATTTCGTGCGCGCATGAACATGGTGCCCGGCATGGTCACCACCTTCTGGTTCACGCCGACCAAGGCGGGGCGATACGACATCCTGTGCGCGCAGCTCTGCGGCATCGGCCACGCCAACATGCGCGGCGTGGTCGTGGTGGAAGACGAGGCCGCGTTCGCCCGCTGGCTGGCACAGCAGACCACCTTCGAGCAACGCCAGAAAGCCAAGGCCCAGGCCGCTTCGGCATCGGCCGGCGGCCCGTCGCAGGCGTTGGCCGAGCAGGGCAGGACGCTGGCGCAGGCCAAGGGCTGCGTCGCATGCCACAGCGTGGACGGCAGCCCCGGCGTCGGCCCCACGTGGAAGGGCCTGTACGGCAAGACCGAAACCATGGCCGACGGCAGCACCGCGCATGTCGACGAGGCCTACCTGCGGGCATTCATTCGCGACCCGAAGGCACGCGTGGTGAAAGGCTTCGCGCCGATCATGCCGAGCTTCGACCTCAGCGAGCAGGAGCTCTCCGCACTGGTGGCGTACATCCAGGCGCAAGGCGGCGCGCCCGCAGCCACCACGGCGAAACCGTAGCGAGGAGACGCCATGTCCTACGGCAACAATGACCACGGCGATCCCAGCCATGCACCGCAAAGCTTCTGGACGCGCTACGTCTGGAGCCAGGACCACAAGGTCATCGCGGTGCAGTATTCGCTCACGGCCATCGCCATCGGGCTGGTGGGCCTCGTGCTGTCGAACCTGATGCGGCTGCAGCTCGGCTTTCCGGGCAAGTTCGCCTTCATCGACGCCAATCACTACTACCAGTTCGTCACCATGCACGGGATGATCATGGTGATCTATCTGCTCACGGCGCTGTTCCTCGGCGGCTTCGGCAACTACCTGATCCCGCTGATGCTGGGTGCGCGGGACATGGTGTTCCCGTTCCTGAACATGCTCAGCTACTGGGTCTACCTGCTGGCCGTGCTGGTGCTGGTGGCGAGCTTCTTCGTACCGGGCGGGCCGACAGGCGCGGGCTGGACGCTGTATCCGCCGCAGGCCATCCTGCCCGGCACACCGGGCACCGACTGGGGCATCGTGCTGATGCTGGTGTCGCTGGCGATCTTCATCGTCGCGGCCACCATGGGCGGCCTCAACTACGTGACCACCACGCTGCAGGCGCGCACGCGCGGCATGACGCTCATGCGCATGCCGCTCACCGTGTGGGGCATCTTCACGGCCACGGTGCTGGCGTTGCTGGCCTTTCCCGCGCTGTTCGTGTCGGCGCTCATGATGCTGCTCGACAAGACGCTCGGCACGAGCTTCTTCATGCCGGCCGTGGTTTCGATGGGGCAGCAGCTCAAGCACGCCGGCGGCAGCCCGCTGCTGTTCCAGCACCTGTTCTGGTTCTTCGGCCACCCGGAGGTGTACATCGTCGCGCTGCCTGCCTTTGGCATCGTGTCCGACCTCATCAGCACGCACGCGCGCAAGAACATCTTCGGCTACCGGATGATGGTGTGGGCCATCCTCATCATCGGCGCGCTGAGCTTCGTGGTGTGGGCCCACCACATGTTCGTCGCCGGCATGAACCCGTACTTCGGGTTCTTCTTTGCCACCACCACGCTCATCATCGCCATCCCGACGGCGCTGAAGGTCTACAACTGGGTGCTCACGCTGTGGCGCGGCGACATCCACCTGAGCGTGCCGATGCTGTTCGCCATCGGGTTCATCAGCACCTTCGTCATCGGCGGGCTGACGGGGCTCTTTCTCGGCAACGTGAGCGTGGACATCCCGCTGTCCAACACGTACTTCGTGGTTGCGCACTTCCACATGGTGATGGGGGTGTCGCCGATCCTCGTGGTGTTCGGCGGCATCTATCACTGGTACCCCAAGGTGACGGGCCGCATGCTGAACGACACGCTGGGCCGCGCGCATTTCTGGATCACCTTCATCGGCACATACCTGATCTACTTTCCGATGCACTACCTGGGCGTGCTCGGCATGCCGCGCCGGTATTACGCGTACGAGGGCTACAGCTTCATCCCGCCGTCCGCGCAGACGCTCAATGCGTTCATCACCGTCGTCGCCATCGTCGTGGGGGTGGCGCAGCTGCTGTTTCTCTTCAACCTCGCATGGAGCCTCGTGCGCGGCAGACAGGCCGGCAGCAACCCGTGGCGCGCCACCACGCTCGAATGGCAGACGCCGCAGACGCCGCCCGGTCACGGCAACTGGGGGCCGGTGCTGCCGGTGGTCCACCGCTGGGCCTACGAGTACAGCCCGCCCGGCCGCAGCGATGATTTCGTGCCGCAGAACGAGCCGCCTTCCCGTACGCCCGATGCGCCGCCCACGGAAGCCGACGTCGCCCACGGCAATGAGGTGCGCGCATGACGACCCTGCCCCGCCACTTCGTTCCCGACACCGGGCCGGCTCTGCCCAACGCCGGCCGCGTGGGCTTGTGCGTCTTCATGGCCGTGGCGACGGCGTTGTTTTCGTTGCTGATCCTGGCCTATGCGATGCGCATGCGCGAGCCGGATTGGATGCCCGTGCCCCACCCGATGCTGCTGTGGTGGAACACCGGCGCGCTGGTGCTGGCGAGCCTGGCGATGGCGCAGGCGCGGCGCACCGGGGCCCGCCAGGCCGCCTGGCTGCTGGCCGGCGGTGCGCTCGCGTCACTGTTCGTCTTCGGGCAATGGATGGCGTGGCAGCAACTGTCCGCCCATGGCGCAGGCGTGACGGCCAACCCGTCCAGCAGCTTCCTCTACGTCTTCACCGGCCTGCATGCAGCGCACGTGCTGGGGGGGCTCGTCGCATGGGCCATCACGGTCGCGCGCCTGAATGCACATCGCGTGCGCGCCCACCGCGCCGTCACGCTGTGTGCCACGTACTGGCACTTCCTGCTGGCCGTCTGGCTCGTGCTGCTCGCAGCGATGTGGTGGATCACCCCCGCATTCGTCGCCGCGATCTGCGGGCCGCTGTATGGAGCCGCGCCATGAGCATGCCCACGCTCCCCACCGATTCAGCCGACGCCGCCCCGCAAGGCTGGCGCGGCATCGTCGCCGACTGGTCCGCCGACCGCGAAGCCTTCAAGGTGCCGTGGGGCAAGGCCATGATGTGGATCTTCCTGCTGTCGGACACCTTCGTCTTCAGCAGCTTCCTGATCGGCTACATGACGGTGCGCATGTCGACCACCGTGCCGTGGCCCGACCCGTCCAAGGTGTTCGGCCTGTCGGTGGGCGGTGTGGAGGTGCCGCTGCTGCTGATCGCCATCATGACGTTCGTACTCATCAGCAGCAGCGGCACGATGGCCATGGCGGTGAACTTCGGCTACCGGCGCGACGCGCGGCGGGCCGCCCTGCTGATCCTGGCGACCGCGTTGATGGGCGCGATGTTCGTGTCGATGCAGGCGTTCGAATGGACCAAGTTGATCGTGCACGAGGGCATCCGCCCGTGGGGCAACCCGCTTGGCGCGGCGCAGTTTGGCGCGTGCTTTTTCATGATCACGGGCTTCCACGGCTTTCACGTGACCTGCGGCGTGATCTACCTGCTGGTGATTGCGCGCAAGATCGTGCAACCCGGCTTCACCGAACACGGCAACTTCCAGATCGTCGAGATCGCCGGCCTGTACTGGCACTTCGTCGATCTCGTCTGGGTGTTCATCTTTGCGCTGTTCTATCTGTGGTGAGGCATGTCATGGACCACACCGAACCCGCTGGCACCCACGCCCCGCACGGCCAGCATCATTCCATCGGGGTGTACCTCAAGATCTGGGGGCTGCTGTTCGTGCTCAGCACGCTGTCGTACCTGGTCGACTACTTTCGCGTGGCAGGGCTCACGCGCTGGGTGCTCATCGTCGTGCTGATGATCGCCAAGGCGGGGCTGATCGTCTCGGTGTTCATGCACATGATGTGGGAGCGGCTGGCGCTGGTGTACGCCATCCTGCTGCCGCCCCTGGCGCTGCTGGTGCTGATGGTGCTGATGGCCGCGGAAGCCGGCCACACCTTCGGCACGCGCCTGCTGTTCTTCCACTGAGCCGGGGCGCCGTCAGGCGATGGAGGTCGCGTCCAGCGCCTGCGTGAAGTCGGCCAGCAGGTCGGCCTCGTCTTCGATGCCGACCGACACGCGCACGAGCGAATCGGCAATGCCCATCGAGGCGCGACGCTCGGCGCCCATTTCCCAGTAGATCGTCGGCGCCACGGGGATCACCAGCGTGCGCGTATCGCCGAGGTGCGTGGCGCGCACGGCATAGCGAAGACGGTTGAGCATGTCGATGTAATCCGCGCCGTCCACGAGTTCGAAGCTGAGCAGGCCGCCATAGCGGCGGAACAGTTCGGTGGCGCGGGTGTGCTCCGGGTGCTCAGGCAGGCCGGGGTAGTAGACGCGCGCCACCTTCGGATGGGCCGCCAGCGTGCGTGCCAACGCCAGCGCGTTGCTGCAGGTGCGGTCCACGCGCAGGGCCATCGTTTCGGCGCCCACGGCAATGCGGTGCGCCGCATCGGCAATCAGCGTGGCGCCCTGGTCGCGCAGGCCCTTCTTGCGGATCTGCTGGATGCCCTGCATCTCGGGCTTGACCTTGCGATACGCCGGGAAGATGTTCGGATACGCCGCCCAGTCGAACAGCCCCGTATCGACCACCGCGCCGCCCAGCGCGTTGCCGTGTCCGCCGATGTACTTCGACAGCGAATGCACAACGAGGCTCGCGTGCACATCGCGCCCGCGGAACAGCCACGGCGAGGTCATCGTGCTGTCCACCACATACAGCAGACCCCGCTCCTTGCAGAGCGCGCCGATGCCCTTGAGGTCGGCCACCTGCGTGCGCGGGTTGGCGATGGTTTCCACGAAGACGAGGCGCGTGTTCGGTTGCACGGCGTCGGCCACGGCCTGGGCAGACGTGGCATCGACAAACGTGACTTGCACGCCCAGGTTCCGCAATGTCTCGAACACGCTGTTGGTGTTGCCGAACAGGAAGGCGCTGGACACCACGTGGTCGCCCGCGCGCAGCAGCGTCGAGAACACCGCCGCGATGGCCGCCATGCCGGTGGCAAAGCAGGCGGTGGCCAGGCCCTCTTCCATCAGCGTGATCTTCGCCTCGAGGGCGGCGGTGGTCGGGTTGCCCTGGCGCGCGTAGGTATAGCCGGGCTTGCCCTGGAACACCTCGATCAGCTCTTGCGTGGTGGAGTAGCCGTACGTCGTCGACGTGTGCAGCGGCTTGTGGACGGCGTAGTGCTCGACGCCGGCTTCGCGGTCGGCGTGCAGGAGGGCGGTGGTCAGTCCGGTCATGGCGGGGGCAGCAGGAAACGGCAGAAAAGGCGGAAAGTCGGACATTATCGCGCGAATCGGGGGCCACCTGGGGCGCCGGGGCCTCGCGGCGTGGAACGTGGCTTGCGTCGCACGCTCGCGTTGCAAGAGTGTCCGGAGACTCACGACTGGTGACGAATGCATCGCCCCCCTCCCTGCCGAGCGCCAGCCTGCAGCAGCGCATTTTCGGCGCCCTGTGGCGGTCCATCTGGCGCTACCGCAAGCGCGTGCTCGCGGCGGTGGCGCTGCTGGTGCTGGCCAAGCTCTGCGCGGTGGGCGTGCCCATCGTGCTCAAGTGGATCGTCGACGGCTTTAGCGACGCCACGCGCGCGCGGGTGTTTCCCGCCTTCCTGCTGCTCGCCTATGCGGTGCTGCGCTTTGGCGGCACGCTGTTCGGCGAGTTGCGCGACATGGTGTTCTCGCGGGTGGCGCAGCCCACGGTGGCGGGCTTCATGGCGCAGGCGTTCGAGCACCTGCACCAGCTCGGACCGCGCTTTCATGCGAGCCGGCAGACCGGCGGGCTGATCCGCGACGTGGAGCGCGGCACCACCGGCATTGAATTCCTGCTCGGCGTGGCGCTTTTTACCATCCTGCCCACGCTGGTGGAAATCGGCTCCGTGCTCATCATCATGATGAGCCGCTACAGTGGGTGGTACCTCGTCACCATCCTGGTGACCTTCGCGGCCTACTGCACGGCCACCGTGCTCCTCACACGCCGGCGCGTGCGGCTGCAGCGGCAGATGAACGAGTTCGACTCGATGGCCGGCAGCCGCCTGCTCGACAGCATGCTCAACCACGAGGCGGTCAAGGTGTATACCAGCGAGCGCTTCGAGGCCCGCCGCTACCGCGACATCCTGCGCAAGCGCATCGACACGGCCGTGGCCAACCAGCGCGCGCTGTCCTTGCTGCACGTATCGCAGAGCGGCGTGATCGCGGGCGGGGTGGCCACCGTGATGCTGCTCGCTGGGCAGGACGTGACGCGCGGCGTGCTCTCCGTGGGCGACCTCGTGCTGATCAACGCGTACATCATCCAGGTCTGCCTGCCGCTCAATGCGCTCGGGTTCATGTTCCGCGAGGCGAAGGACGCCGCCATCAACGCCGAGCGCCTGTTCCACCTGCTCGACCAGCGCCCCGACGTGGCCGACATGCCGAACGCCGCCCCCTTGCGCGTGACGCATGGCGACGTGCACTTCGAGCACGTGGAATTCGGCTACGAGGCCGCGCGGCCGATCCTGCACGACCTGTCGCTGCACATCCCGGCCGGCCGCACGGTCGCAGTGGTGGGCGGCAGCGGCTCGGGCAAATCGACACTCGCGCGGCTGCTGCTGCGCTTCTACGACCCATGGTCCGGCCGCGTGTCGATCGACGGGCAGGACCTGCGCGTGGTCACGCAGGAGAGCGTGCGGCGCGCCATCGGCATCGTCCCCCAGGACACCATCCTCTTCAACAACACCATCGCCTACAACATTGCCTACGGCCGCGAAGGCGCCACCATGGCCGAGGTGATCGAGGCGGCACGGGCCGCTTACGTGCACGACTTCATCGCCGCGCTGCCCGAGGGCTACCAGACCATGGTCGGGGAGCGCGGACTCAAGCTCTCGGGCGGTGAAAAGCAGCGCATCGCCATTGCGCGCGCGCTCTTGAAGAACCCGTCGATCCTGATCTTCGACGAGGCCACCTCTGCGCTGGACACGCGCTCAGAGCGGGCCATCCAGCGCGAGCTCGACCGGCTGTCTGCGCACCGCACGACGCTGGTGATCGCGCACCGGCTGTCGACCGTGGTGGACGCGCACGAGATCGTGGTGCTCGAGAAAGGCCGCATCGTGGAACGCGGCCGCCACACCGACCTGCTCGCCGCGGGCGGCGTCTACGCGCAGCTCTGGACGCTGCAGCGCCAACAGTCCGACCTCGAACAGGCCCAGCACCGGCTCGCGCAGCAGCCGATCAACCTGGTGGCGCTGGTGGTCAGCGTGCTCGACGGGCTGCGCGAAGCCATCGACGCGCGCCGCATCACCGTGTATTCGGTCATCCGGTCGGAGACGCCAAGCATCACCGGCGACCCGAGCCGGCTGCAGGGCATCGTGGGCGATGTGCTGACCCACGCGGTGCTCGCCAGCCAGCCGGGCAGCCGTGTGGAAATCGTGCTCGAACGCGTGGAGGCCATGGCGCAACTGCGCGTGACCGACACGATCCCCGTCCCGGCGGCGGCGCAGGCAGCCATCCCGAGCGCGTCCCAACCCGGGCCACCCGAAGTGCCGGAGCCCGAAACTGCGCGCGTCGCCCTGGGCGGGCCCGCTGCGCCCACCCCCGAGCCCTTCGACATGCTGGACCCCGTCGAGCCGCTCGCGCCGCTGCGGCAGCCCGCCAGCCCGTTCGACACCGAACCCGGCGAAGCCACCGTCAAGACGGCCACCCCCACGCTCGACCCGCTGTGGATTCGCTCGGTGGTGGAACAGCACGGCGGGCGGTTTGCGGTGGTGCCGCTTTCGCATGGCGGTGGCACGACATACGTGATGGATTTCCCGATCCGCGCCGTTGCGCCGCTGCCTGCCCTGCCCGACGAAGCCGAAGTCATACCGGGGCTGGAGCGCCCGCCCGAGCCCGCACATGCGCCGCTGCCGTCGACCGACGCGCTGGCCGGCGTGCACGTGCTGATCGTCGACGACCAGGAAGACGCGCGCGAGATGCTGCAGCTGCTGCTGGAAGATTACGGCGCCACCGTCACCGCTTATGGCAGCGCAAGGCTGGCACTCTCCGCCCTGCGCGCGGCGCCGAGCAGTTCGTGGCCCGACGTGCTCGTCTCCGACATCGCCCTGGGCGACGACGAGGACGGCTACACCCTGCTGCGCGAGGTGCGCCTGCTCGAGACCCAGCGCGACATGCCGCTCGATGCACGGCTGCCTGCCGTCGCGCTGTCCGGCTATGCGCGGCCCGAAGACCGCACGCGCGCGCTGCTGGCCGGCTTCCAGCTTCACCTGGCCAAGCCGACGGAGCGCGGCGAACTGGTCACCGCCATCCTCAGTGTCGTCCGTGCGCGCCGCGCACCCGCGCGTGTGGCGCATGCCCCCATCTCATCCCATCGTACGCAGGAGTCTTCATGAGCATGCTGGCCGATTTTGATCCTTCCACCGCTTCCGGCACCCGGGCCGACGCCCCGGCCGGCGCCCAGCCGCAGACGTCTTACTTTGCCGGACCCGACGCGGCACGCCGCGCCGTGGAGATGGCGCTGCCGCTCATCACGCAGGCCATGACACGGCCGCAGGAAGTGGGCGACAGCGGCTTCCTGCACATCGTGGTGATGGACCCGGCACGCTCGCCCGCCGATTGCAGCTTCGACGAGGCTGTGCTGCACGAACACTCGGTGGGCGACCGCACCCGCTGGGATGCGGACTACGCTGCATACGCGCGGGCCAAGGCGCGCCTGGCGTGGCAGCACGGCATGAGCACGCACGCCCTGCAGGCGCTGCGCCCGCATGTGCTGCGCGCCGGTGACACCAACCTGTGGGGCAGCGCGGTGCTCGACGGCATCGTGGTGGGGGTGAGCGGCGCGTTGCCGTTCTATGACGAAGCGTTCGCGCATGTGGTGGCCGCGTGCCTGCGCGCCATCGCCAAGCAGGCTGCCGCGGCCTCGGCCGGCACACTGCGCCTCGCGTGAGCCCCGCCTGCACCTGGCAAGCGTGATGCCGTCGCCGCTGCGATTCTCCTTGTCGGCCGCGTAAGAATTACGAGCACCGCGCGCCGGCCCCACGCGTCAAACACCGCAGCGGTGCGTCGCGCCCGTGCCCCTGCGGCGCCGCGCGGCACGCTGCAAACGCTTGTCCGGACAAGCGAAAAGCGGTTCTCCTCCTCGCCGTTCGCTTCCGGCATCGATGCACGCACCAGCACAAGGTGGCGACCGTGGCACGCGGGCTGCTGAGGGCATCGCACGTGGCCTGGACCACCAGATCGCCCCCACATCGCCACGACATGAGGAGAACCGACATGCGTATCGCCATGGTCAGTGAACACGCTTCGCCACTCGCCGATCTGGGCGGCGTGGACTGCGGCGGACAGAACGTCTATGTGCGCCACGTGGCGCGGCAGCTGGCCCGGCTGGGCCACCAGGTCGACGTCTTCACACGGCGCGAACGGCCTTCGGAGCCCGAGATCGTGCCGTTCGACGCGGGATGCCGCGTCATCCACGTGCCGGCCGGCCCCGCCGCCGTCCTGCCCAAGGAAGCGCTGCTGCCGCACATGCACGCGTTTGGCCGCTACCTGCTGAATCAGTGCGCACGCGCCCACGCGGCCGGCAACGGTTATGACGTGATCCATGCCAACTTCTTCATGTCGGGGCTTGCGTCGCTGGCCGCCGCGGCGCGGCTGCGGCTGCCGCTCGTGATGACGTTCCACGCGCTGGGCCGCGTGCGCCGGCTGCACCAGGGCAGCGCGGACGGGTTCCCGGATGCGCGCTTCACGATCGAAGACACGCTCGTGCAGCGCGCCGAGCGCATCATCGCCGAGTGCCCGCAGGACCAGACCGACCTGGAAACGCTCTACCACGCACGGCCCGAGCGGATCGACGTGGTGCCGTGCGGCTTCGATGCGGCCGAGTTTGCGCCCATCGACCGCGCTCAGGCCCGGCACCAGCTCGGCGTGCCGGCCGACGCGTTCGTCGTCCTGCAGCTCGGGCGCATGGTGGCGCGCAAGGGCGTGGACAACGTCATCGAGGCCATCGGCAAGCTGCCGCCCGATGCGCGCAAGCGCGTGCGCCTGTACGTGGTGGGCGGCAACACCGTCACGCCCGACGTGGCCGCCACGCCGGAACTCGGCCGGCTGCAGGCCGTGGCCGCCGCAGCCGGCGTGACCGAGCAGACGGTATTCGTCGGCAAGCGCGGCCGTGCCGACCTGCGCGCGTGGTACAGCGCCTGCGATGTCTTCGTGAGCACGCCGTGGTACGAGCCGTTCGGCATCACGCCGGTGGAAGCCATGGCGTGCGGCCGCGCGGTGATCGGCGCCGACGTGGGCGGCATCCGTTCGACGGTGCGCCATGGCCGAACTGGCTTCCTCGTCCCGCCTAAAGACCCGCAGGCACTGGCCGCGCGGCTGCTGCAACTGATGGAACAGCCCGAGCTGTGCCGTGAGTTCGGCCAGGCCGGCCTGGTGCGCGCCCGCATGCTCTACACGTGGCTCGGGGTGGCCGGGCAACTGGAGAAGGCCTACCTGAAGGCCATCGACATGCGCGCCCGCGCCAACGCCCGGATGAACGGCACGCCTTCGGTCGCCAATGCCTCGGCGCTGGCGGGGCTTGCCGCCTGAACCGCCTTCCTCGCACTTCGCAATTCCTCGCACTTCGCAACACGCTCCCATGACCCAGACCGACTTGAATACCAACGCCAATACACCGCCCACGCTGCGCAACCACGTCATCGTCGTCACCGGCGCCGGACGCGGGCTGGGCGCCGCCATCAGCCGCGTGCTGTCTGCCGACGGCGCCACCGTAGTGGCCACCGACCTGGACGCCGCCAATGCCGAGCGCACCGCCACCGAGCTCATCGCCGAGGGCGGCCAGTCGCACGCCATTGCCCTGGATGTGGGCGACGAAGCGGCCGTGCGCGGCGCACTGGATGACGTGGTCGATCGCTTCGGGCGTATCGACGCGGTCATCAACAACGCGGCCATCGACATCACGCTGCCCATCGATGAACTGAACGTCGAAGACTGGGACCGCGTGGTGCGCACCAACCTGCGCGGCCCCTTCCTGCTCGCCAAGCACGCCAGCGCGCTGATGCGCAAGCGCGCCGGCGGGGCCATCGTCAACATTGCGTCCACCGCCTCGCGCCGCGCGTGGCCCAATGCGTCGGTCTATCACGCCACCAAGTGGGGGCTGCTCGGGCTGTCGCACGCTCTGCACGCCGAACTGCGCCCGCACGGTATCAAGGTGTCGGCCGTGATTGCCGGCGGCATGCGCACGCCGTTCCTGCTGGACCGCTTTCCCGACATCGACGTCAACAACCTGCAGGACCCGGCCAACGTGGCGGCGGCCGTGCGCTTCGTGCTGCTGCAGCCGGCTGAAACGGTGATCCCGGAAGTGATGGTGCTGCCGATGCGGGAGACGTCATGGCCGTGATGCTGGCGCCAGCGCGGCGGACGTTGCCTGCATCGGGTGCGGCGGTCTTCCTGGACAAGGACGGCACGCTGCTGCAGGACGTGCCCTACAACGTCGACCCCGCCCGCATTGCGCTGGCACCGGGCGCAGGCGACGGGCTGCGCATGCTGGCCCGCACCGGCCTGCCGCTGATCGTGGTCAGCAACCAGCCCGGCGTCGCGCTGGGCTACTTCCAGATCGAAGCGCTGGAGGCCGTGGCGCAACGCCTGGCCGAGCTGTTTGCGCAGCACGGCGCCACGCTTGGCGGCTTCTACTTCTGCCCGCACGCGCCGCTGCCCGATGGCAGCGCCGGCTGCGCATGCCGCAAGCCGCACGACGGGCTGCTGCGGCAGGCTGCCGATTCGCACGGCGTGACGCTCGAACACTCGTGGATGATCGGCGACATCCTCAACGACGTAGAGGCCGGCCGCCGCGCGGGCTGCCGCACCATCCTCATCGCCAACGGCAACGAAACGCACTGGCTGCCCGGGCCGATGCGCGTGCCCGACTACATCGTCGGGCGCTTCGACGAGGCCGCCGCCATTGTCATCGCCCAGCACGCGCGCCACGCGGAGGCCGTTGCATGAACGTGGCCGGCATCCCCGAGCGCCGCGCCGTGTGGGCCAACGCCGCCCGCATCCTGTGCGTGCGCCCCGACAACCTCGGCGACGTGGTGATGACCACGCCGGCCTTTCACGCGCTCAAGACAAGCGGCCCGGCCGACCGGCACCTCACGCTGCTGACCTCGCGCGCCGGGGCCATCGCCCAGCCGCACCTGAGCGACATCGACGACGTGATCGCCTGCGACGTGCCGTGGGCCAAGCATGCCAACGCCGCCGATGCCGAGCAGACGACCTCGCTCATCCGCACGCTGCGCGACGGTGCGTTCGACGCGGCCGTCATCTTTACGGTCCACACGCAGAACCCGCTGCCGGCCGCGATGCTGTGCTTCCTGGCGGGCATTCCGCTGCGCCTGGCGCACTGCCGCGAGAACCCGTATGCCCTGCTGACCGACTGGATTGCCGACGCCGATGCGCGCATCGCCGCCACGGCCCCCGGCGACGTGCGCCATGAAGTGCGCCGGCAGCTGGACCTCGTGGCGCAGGTCGTCGATACGCACGCGCACCTGCCGCAGCGCCTGCGCTTTACCGTGCGTGCGGCCGACCGCGATGCGGTGCGCGCCAAGCTTGCCGCCCATGGCATCGGCCCGCGGTCGCCGTGGATCGTGCTGCATCCCGGGGCGACCGCGGCATCGCGGCGGTATCCGCCCGAACGCTTTGCCCGCATCGCCAATGTGCTGGCGCAGCGCTACGACTGCCCGGTGCTCGTGACCGGCGCGCCGGGCGAGGCCGAGCTCGTGGCGCAGGTATGCGCACCGGGCCAGGCCGCTGGGCGGCGCGTGATCAACCTGGCCGGTGCGCTGGTGCTCGGCGAGCTGGCGGCGCTCATCGAAGGCGCGGCGCTGCTGGTGTCCAACAACAGCGGGCCGGTGCACCTGGCCGCCGCCACGCAGACGCCGGTGGTCGACCTCTACGCCCTCACCAACCCGCAGCACACGCCGTGGGCCGTGCCGCACGCGGTGCTCTCGCACGACGTGCCGTGCCGCTACTGCTACCGCAGCGTCTGCCCGCTCGGCCATCAGGCGTGCCTGACCGGCGTGACGGAAGACGAAGTCATCGCGGCAACGCACGCGCTGTGGCAGCCGACGCGCGTGGCGCAGGCCTTGTGGTCCGCACTTGCCTCACCGGGCTTGGCCGCACCCACACCGGTTGCCTGAGCCCTTTACCTTGTCCCACCACCGATTGCCGGAGCCCTGCATGGAAGCCAAACCGCTCTATACCCTCGGCATCAACGCGGCGTATCACGACTCGTCGGCCACGCTCGTGCGTGACGGCGTGGTGATCGCCGCGGCCGAAGACGAACGCTTCACGCACGTCAAGCACGCCAAGCGGCCGGTGCCGTTTTCCACCTGGCAGCTGCCGTATCACGCCATCGACTATTGCCTGGCCGAAGCCGGCATCGATCTGGCCCGTGTCGACCACGTCGCCTACTCGCTGGACCCGGCACTGCTGGCCGATCTGCAGGGGCAGACGCACATCGCCCTGCCGCTGCAGCCGTCGGCACAGACCGACCTGGCGCCCGGGACCGCGCCGTGGGACGCGCTGTTCCTGTCGTACGTGGTGAACGCGCCGCGCCAGCTGGCAGGCGGAGCACCGCACCACCTGCGCGCACGCTTCGCCAATGTCAGGCATGACGGGCCGTTCCGCTGGTCGTATGTCGAGCACCATCTCGCGCACGAGGCAAGCGCCTTCCTGGCCGCGCCGTTTGACGACTGCGCGGTGCTCACCATGGACGGCCGCGGCGAGCGCGCCACCACGTCGTACGGCCTGTTCCGCAACGGCGAGTACACGCGCCTGCAGCAGGTGGACCTGCCGCACTCGCTCGGTCTGCTCTATGAAGAGGTGACGGACTACCTCGGCTTCCTGCGCTCGTCCGACGAATACAAGGTGATGGCGCTGGCCTCGTACGGGCAGCCGCGCTACGTCGATGCCTTCCGCGAGATGGTGACGATCAGCGGCGACGGCCGCTACACCGTCGCGCCGCTGCGGCTGGAAGCGCGCTTCGGCCCGCCGCGCCAGCGTGGCGGCCCGATGGAGGCACGGCACTTCGACATCGCACGCTCGCTGCAGCAGGTGCTGGAAGAAACCGTGCTGACGATGACCCAGTGGCTGCATCAGGCCACCGGCGCGCGCAACCTCGCCATGGCGGGCGGCGTGGCGCTCAACTGCGTGATGAATGCGCGTGTGCGTGACCGCGGCCCGTTCGAGCAGGTATGGGTGCAACCCGCCGCCGGCGACGCGGGCACGTCGCTGGGTGCGGCGCTCTGGACCGACTACCAGGCGCGCGGCAACAAGCGGCGGCTCTGGAAGATGGACCACGCCTACCTCGGCCCCGCCTACAGCGACGAGGAGATCGAACAGTTCCTCACGTGGTCCAAGCTGCCGTTCGAGCGCCTGGACAACATCGCGGAACAGACCGCGGAGCTGCTCGCGCAGGGCCAGGTGATCGGCTGGTTCCAGGGCCGCATGGAGTTCGGCCCGCGTGCGCTGGGGGCGCGCTCCATCCTCGCCTCGCCCATCCCGCCCGACATGCAGGCACGCCTGAACGAGATCAAGGACCGTGAAGACTTCCGCCCTGTCGCCCCCGTGGTGATGGAAGAGCGCGCTGCCGACTGGTTTGTCGGTGCCCAGCAGCCCGCGCCCTTCATGCTGTTCGTCTTTGACGTGCGCGAAGACCGCGCCGCCCAGATCCCGGCCGTGCGCCACGTCGATGGCACCGCGCGCGTGCAGACGGTGAACCGCCGGCAGCATCCGCTGTATTACGACCTGCTCGCCGCCTTCGAAAAGCGCACCGGCGTGCCGATCCTCGTCAACACGTCGTTCAACACGCGCGGCGAGCCGATGGTCTGCAGCCCGCGCGATGCGGTGGAATCGTTCTGGACGTCGCCGCTCGATGCGCTGGTGATCGGCCCGTTCCTGCTGCGCAAGACACCGCGCGCAGGCGGCGCAGAGCAGGACGGCGCGGCCCGCGCCACTACCGGCGTGCGGCGCGTGCCCGGCCTGGCGGGGGTCGCATGAACCAGCCGTTGCCGTTTGATGTGTCGCAGGTGCCCTTGCGGCGGCGTGCGCCCGCCGTGTTGTCGGTCGTCATTGCGACATGGCGGCGACCGCAGATGCTGCAGCGCTGCCTCGATGGCCTGCTGGCCCAGACCTTTGATGCGCACCAGCTGGAGCTCGTGGTTGCCGACGACGGGCCGGACGACGAAACGCGCGCGGTCGTCGAGGCCTTTGCCGCCGCCGCGCCGGCCTGGCGCGTGCGCTACGTGCCCGTGCGCGAAACGCAGGGCCCCGCCGCAGCCCGCAATCGCGGCTGGCAGGCCGCCAGCGGCGACATCATCGCCTTCACCGACGACGACACCATCCCGGCGCCCACGTGGCTGGCCGAAGGCTGGCGCGTCATGACGGCGGCCGACGGCGGCACCGCGCCCGATGCCGCCACGGGCGCCATCCGCATGCCGCTGCCCGCGCAGCCGACCGATTACGAACGCGACGCCAGCGGCCTCACGCGCGCCGAGTTCGTCACCGCCAACTGCTTCGTGCGGCGCGCGATGCTCGAGCGCATCGGTGGCTTTGACGAACGCTTCCGGCTGGCCTGGCGCGAAGACTCCGACCTGCAGTTCCGCATCCTCGATGCGGGCGGGCACATCGCACAGGCGCCGAACGCGCTGATGCACCACCCGGTGCGGCCGGCGCCGTGGGGCGTGAGCGTGTCGCAGCAGCGCAAGGTGTTCTACGACGCGCTGCTCTACAAGAAGCATCCGCAGCGCTACCGCACGCGCATCCGGCCCGTGCCGCCGTGGCACTACTACGGCATGGGCGCCGCGGTGGTGGTGGCCGTTGCGGCGCTCGCGCTGGGACGGCCGTGGGTGGCGGCGGGGGCTGCGCTGCTCTGGCTGGCGCTCACGCTGCGCTTTGCAGCCATGCGCCTGCGGGGCACCACGCATTCGCCGCGGCACGTGCTGGAAATGCTGTGGACATCGATCGCCATCCCGCCGCTCGCGCTGTACTGGCGCCTGCGCGGTGCGTGGCACTTTCGGGTGTGGTTCCTATGACGCCGCCTGTCGAACTCCTGCGCGGCGCACGCCGCATCGCCGTGTTCCGGGCCTTGCAGCTTGGCGACATGCTGTGCGCGGTGCCCGCGCTGCGCGCGTTGCGGGCCGCTGCGCCGCACGCGCACATCACGCTCGTCGGCCTGCCGTGGGCGCGGCAGTTCCAGCAGCGATATGCCGATCTGCTGGACGACTTCGTGCCCTTCCCCGGCGGCAACGCGTTTCCTGAAGCCGGCCCCGCCGACACCGATGCCACGCAGGCGTTCTACGCCGACATGCAGGCGCGCCGGCTGGACGTGGCCATCCAGCTGCACGGCAGCGGCCCGCAATCGACGGAAGTCGTCCGGCGCTTCGGCGCACGGCAGGTCTTCGGCTTTCAGCCCGATGCGGCGACCGCGCGCCAGGCCGATCCGGCACTGCTGCCGTGGCCGACGCAGTTGCCCGAGGCCGAGCGCCTGCTGGCGTTGCTGACCTACCTGGGGGCTCCTGCGGTACCGGCCATCCCGGACTTTCCCCTGCGGCGCGAGGACTACGCCGAGGCGCTTGCGCTGCTGCGCCATCGCGCGCTCGACCGCGACCGCCTCGTCTGCCTGCATGCCGGCGCCCGCATGCCGTCACGCCGCTGGTGGCCCGAGCGCTTTGCCGCGGTGGCAGACACCTTGATCGTCAGCGGGTTTCACGTGGTGATGACCGGCGCGCCGTCCGAAGCCGAGCTGGTGGACGCCGTGCGCAGCCGCATGCGCCAGCGCGCGGCATCGGTCGTGGGGCAGACGTCGCTGGGCGGCTTGGCGGCGTTGCTGCGGCTGGCCCGGCTGCTCATCTGCAACGATACGGGCGTCTCGCACGTGGCGGCGGCCGTGCGCGCGCCGAGCATCGTGGTCGCGTGCGGCAGCGATGTGGCGCGCTGGGCCCCGGCAGACCGCATCCTGCATCGCGTGCTGGCGGCCGCGCCGCCGTGCCGGCCGTGCATGCACTGGACGTGCCCGACCCAGCATGAATGCGCGCGCGATGTGAGCGTGCGGCAGGTGCTCGACGCCGCCTATGGCGCGCTGTTCGACCCCGAGCTGGAACTGCGCACGTCGCCGCCGGCACCCACACGCGCCGCGTCGGCACCCATCCCGCCCTCCGCATCCAAGACATTCGGGAGCACCACGCCATGAAGCGGTCCACCGCACGACGCCTGCGCATTCTGACGTGGCATGTGCACGGCAACTACCTGTATTACCTCTCGCAGGTGCCGCACGATTTCTACCTCGTCACGCGTCCGCCTGACGCATCGGGCTGCGTGCCGCCCGGTTATGCCGGCAAGGTGGGCGCGCTGCCGTGGGGCGACAACGTTCATGAGGTGCCGTTCGATGCCGTGGCGGGCGAGCGGTTCGATGCCGTGCTGTTCCAGTCGCGGGTGCACTGGGAGCAGGACCGCCTCACGGTGCTGAGCCCCGCGCAGCGCGCCCTGCCGACGATCTATCTCGAACACGATCCGCCGCAGGAGCACCCCACCAACACGCGCCACTGGGTGCAGGATCCGAACGTGCTGCTGGTGCACGTGACGCCGTTCAACGCGCTGATGTGGGACAGCGGCATCACGCCCACGCGGGTGATCGAGCACGGCGTGCACCTGCCCGTGCCGGCGCGCTACAGCGGCGACCTGGCGCGCGGCATCGTGGTCGTCAACCACCTGGCCAGGCGCGGGCGCCGGCTCGGCGCCGACGTGTTCGACACGCTGCGCCGCCAGGTGCCGCTCGACCTGGTGGGCATGGGCGCCGAAGACGCCGGCGGCATCGGCGAGGTCGGCAACCTGCATCTGCCCGCGTTCTGCGCGCGCTACCGCTTCTTCTTCAACCCAATCCGCTACACCAGCCTGGGGCTGGCCGTGGTGGAAGCCATGACCATCGGCATGCCCATCGTGGGCCTGGCCACCACCGAGATGAGCACCGTCATCGACAGCGGCCACAACGGCTATGTCGACACGCGCCTCGATGCGCTGGCCGACGCCATGCACACGCTGCTGCACGATCCGGCTCTCGCCCGCCGCTGGGGCGACGCCGCACGCGACACCGCACGCCAGCGCTTCGGCATCGACCGCTTCGTGGCGGACTGGCTCGATGCGTTCGATGCGGTCATGGCGAATCGCCAGGAGGCAGCATGAGACACCACGGTGACCCGCACCATCCCGGCCATCCCGAGCCCCATCACCACTGGCGCGACCAGCGTCGCGTGCTGGTGACCGGCGGCGCGGGGTTCCTCGGCTCGCACCTGTGCGACCGCCTGCTGCGCGATGGGCATGACGTGCTGTGCGTCGACAACTTCTATACCGGCACCAAACGCAACATCGCGCACCTGCTCGGTCACCCGCGCTTCGAGGTGCTGCGCCACGATGTCACTTTCCCGCTCTACGTGGAAGTGGATGACATCTACAACCTCGCCTGCCCGGCCTCGCCCGTCCATTATCAGCACGACCCGGTGCAGACGACCAAGACCAGCGTGCACGGCGCCATCAACATGCTCGGGCTGGCCAAGCGGGTCGGCGCGCGCATCCTGCAGGCATCGACGAGCGAGGTGTATGGCGACCCGCGCGAACACCCGCAGACCGAGGCGTACTGGGGCAACGTCAACCCGATCGGCGTGCGCTCGTGCTACGACGAGGGCAAACGCTGCGCAGAGACGCTGTTCATGGACTACCGCCGCCAGCACGGCCTGGACGTGAAGGTGGCGCGCATCTTCAACACCTACGGCCCGCGCATGCACCCGAACGACGGGCGCGTCGTGTCCAACTTCATCATGCAGGCGCTCGCCGGCGAGCCCATCACGCTCTATGGCGACGGCCGCCAGACGCGCGCTTTCTGTTACGTCGATGACCTGATCGACGCCCTCGTCCGCCTCATGAACACGCCGCCCGACTTTGCCGGGCCGGTCAACCTCGGCAATCCGGTCGAGATGAGCATGCTGGAGATTGCGCGGCACATCGTGGCGTGCACGCGCTCGAATTCGGAACTCGTCTTCCGCCCGCTGCCGCAGGACGACCCCACGCAACGGTGCCCAGACATCACGCTCGCGCGTGAGAAGCTCGGCTGGGAGCCGTCTACCGCGCTGGAAGTGGGGCTCGCGCGCACGGTCGAATACTTCCGCCAGCAGTTCTTCCTGGCGCCGGCCCCCGTGCTTGCCTGAGACCTCGCGCGGGTCAGCCGATCGACAAGGTCGGGATGGCCTGGCGGCGCTGGCGGTCGGCGTCCATCTGCCGCCACAGCGCGGCCGTCGCGGGCTGCACGGTGTGCCGGCGCAGCAGCGCGCGCGGCAGGCGCACGAGCGCCGCTGGCAGCGCCTCGCCCAGCACACCCTGTTCGGCCATCGCACGCAGCGCCCGGCCGGTGACGCGCCAGGCGAGATCCTGCGGCAGCCGCAGCCATGCGGCCAGCAACTCGTTGCGCGTGAGCAGCGCGCGCCGCTGCATCACGTCGCGCACCGGCGAGGGGTTGTGGTGCGTGACCACCTCGCGGCAATAGACGATGCGCCAGCCGGCATCCACCAGGTCCAGCGCCAGCACGCTTTCCTCCCCGCCGATGAAGAGGTCGTGCCGGTACCCCCCTGCCTCGGTAAAGGCACGCGCGCGCACCACGCAGGCGCCTGCCATGAAGCCGAGCAGCGCCGGGCCCGGCAGGCCTTCGGAGGGCAGCGTGCTGGCCGCCATCGGCTCGCACGCCGGATCGTCCCGCCGCGTGGGGCCCACCACGACGTGCGCCGCCACCACCGCCACCGAGGGATACCGCTGCAGGACGTCCACGGCACGCGCGATGGAGCCCGGCAGCCACACCGTGTCGTCATCGCAGAACGCCACGTACGGTGTGTCGACCGACGCGACACCGAGGTTGCGGCCGGCGGCGCCATAGTTGCGCGGCGCGCGCACGAGCGTCACACCCGGAAAGCGGGCCGCGATCTGGTCGGCCGTGCCGTCGGTGGAGCCGTTGTCGACCACGACGATGGGCCACGGCTCGGCCAGGGCCGTGAGCTTGCCGAGCGTTTCCAGCACGGTGGCCGCACGGTTGTACGTGAGCACGACGATGGAGCACGGCACAGGCGCCGTGCGGGCGTCATCCAGTGGTTGCATGATCGGAATCTCCTTGTTCCAGCAGCCAGAAGCGCTCCGGCTGGTAGACGTCTTCGATACCGCCGGGGCCGAACGCGCGCAACTGGCTTGCATAGCAGGCGACGGCGCGCCGCTTCTGGCGGCCGTCCACGGCGCAGACCGGCGAGACCGGCGTGGTGACGATGCCGCGCTCGGCCAGGGCGACCAGGCGCGACTGCACGGCGCCGCGCCCGCGCCGGTACAGCGCGTCTTCGTAGCCGATCCACAACCGCTTCGGCAGCTTGGGCAGCATCAGCAGCGCCGCTTCGTGCACGAGGACGTGGTCGCTATGGAACAGCCCGAGCGGCACGAACACCGCCTCGGCGGAGTGACGCGCGACCAGCCGGTACAGTGCGCGCTCCAGCGCATCGAGGGCGGGCGTCTGCCCGTACTGGCTGTCGCAGAAGTCGAGGTGATGCACGGTGGCGCTCACCTGGGCGTGGGCCTGGGCATCCTCCTGCCGACGCACGGCGATGGCCTCGGTGGAATGGGCAAAGCCGGCCTGGGCGTCCCACTCCGTGGACATCGGGGTGTCGGGCGCGCCGCCGAACACCGTGGCGGTGTGGCTGCCATGGTGCGCGGCCAGGAGGTTGCCGCACGAGAAGATCGCGTCGTCAAAGTGCGGTGAGATCACCAGCACCGGCCCCAGACGCGCGACGCGATCGTGCAGTGCGCGGCTCATGCGCGGGACGCACCCGGTGCACGCGCGCCGTCGCCGGACTGCGGATCGAGCTTGACCTTGATCCACCCGGGCTGGCGCGTATCGAAAGCGCGGTAGGCGTCCAGCGCCGCGGCCATGGGCTCGCGCACCGACAGCACCGCCGCCGGGTCGATTGCGCCCGTGCGCACCAGCTCGACCAGCTTGGGCAGATAGCGGCGATGGTTGCAGTTGCCCATGCGCAGCGTGAGGTTCTTGTTCATCGCCATGCCGATCGGGAACGTCGTGTCGGTGGGCGGATACACGCCGATGATCGACAGCGTGCCCGCCTTGGCCAGCCCTTGCACGGCCCAGCGCAGCGCTTGCGACGGCGCATCGCCGGCCTGCCATGGCGCATTCTCGTTGGCGTCGGACACCGCGCCGGTGCCGCGCGCCTGCGGCGCGGTGGCCTTGCGTTCGGCGGCAAAGGCCTGCGTGGTCTTGTCGTCGGGCCGCGCCGGGCCGTGGTCGGCATGCTGAGCGTCCACGCCGACGGCGTCGATGGCGCAATCCACGCCGATGCCGCCGGTCAGCCGGCGCAGCGCCTGCACCGGGTCTTCACGCTCGAAGTCGATCACCTCGGCGCCCTGGGCGCGCGCCATGTCGAGCCGGTCCGGCACATGATCGATCGCGAAGATGCGCCCCGCCTGCATCAGCTTGGCCGAGGCGATCACGAACTGCCCCACCGGGCCCGCCCCGAACACGGCCACGGTGTGCCCCGGCTTGATGTTGGCCAGGTCGGCGCCGAAGTAGCCCGTGGGGAAGATGTCGGACAGCAGGATCGCCTGGTCGTCGCTCACCTCGTCGGGCAGCTTGACGAGGTTGACATGCGCGAAGGGCACGCGGGCCTTCTCGGCCTGCAGGCCGTCAAACCCGCCGGCGCCTTCGGGGCCACCGTAGAACGCCGTGCCGGCGAGGTGGCCGTGCGGATTGGCGACGTCACATTGCGCGGTGTAGCCCGCACGGCAGTACGCGCACGCCCCGCACGCAATGGTGGACGGAATCACCACACGGTCGCCCACCGACAGGTTGCGCACGTCCTCGCCGAGGGCCTCGACCACACCCACACCCTCGTGGCCAAGGATGCGCCCTTCCTTCACATCGGACATCGTGCCGCGCACGAAATGCAGGTCCGTCCCGCAGATGGCGCTAGCCGTCAGGCGCACGATGGCGTCGGTCGGCTCGCGCAGTGTCGGCTCGGGCACGTCTTCCAGACGGATGTCTCCGACGCCGTGAAATACGACAGCTTTCATGATGGACCCCTCGTTGGATGATTGGACGCTCATGACACGCAACTGCAGTGCCCGCGTCGCCTCGGGCGCAGCGAGGGTGCGAAGGCCGTCAGTCCCCCAGTACCGCCAGTGCAAGGAACAGCAGCGTGCTGGCGCACATGCAGATCGTGGCGACCCACGCCGTGCCGTGCAGCGCCGGGGAACTGCGAAACGGCCCCATCACGGTCTTGCGTCGCGACATGAGCTGCAGCATGACCATCACCGGGGTGGCGGCCAGCCCGTTGAGCACCGCGGCCCAATAGAGCAGCTTGAAGGGTTCCACCGGCAGGAACACCATGCCGGTGCCCATCAGCATCACCAGGGCCAGGAACAGATAGAACTTGGGCGCGCGGGCCGGCCGGTCTTCCAGGCTCCTGCGCCATCGGAACGCCTCTGCGGCGGCATATGCGGCGGAGCCCGCCAGCACCGGCACCGCAAGCAGGCCGGTGCCGACCACACCCAGTGCAAAGAGCATCTGCGCAAAGCGGCCCGCGACCGGCTTGAGCGCCTCGGCGGCCTGCGCGCAGGTTTCGATCTGCGTGACGCCGTGGGTGTGCAGCGCATAGGCGCCGGTGAGCATGATGCAGAACGCGATGAGCGCGGAGACCGCCATGCCGACCGTCGTATCGAGGCGGATGCGCGCCAGCTGAGCCTCGGCCTGCCACGGCGCCTTCTTCAACGGTTGCTCGCCGTCCGCCAGCCGCGTCTCCTCGACTTCCCCGGCGGCCTGCCAGACAAACAGGTACGGGCTGATGGTCGTGCCGAACACGGCAATCAGCGTCATCACGTAGTCCTTGGACCACCGCATCTTCGGCACCACCGTGTCGTGCAGCGCCTGCGCCCAGTCCACCTTGACCACGAACGCCGTTGCCACGTAAGCGAGCAGTGACAGCGCGACCCATTGCAGATAGCGCGCGTACCGGCGGTACGGCATCCATACCTGCAGCACGAGCGAGACAACGGCAAACCCGCACGCATACAAGGCAGTAGAGCCGCCCAGCAGCAGCCGGATGCTGTCGCCCATGGCTGCGATATCGGCGCCGACATTGATGACGTTGGCCAGCGTGACCAGCGCAACGAACGCATACGCAAGCCACGGCGAATGATGCCGGCGGATGTTCGCCACCACGCCGGAGCCCGACACCCGCCCGAGCCGCGCGCTGACGAGCTGGATCGCAATCATCAGCGGCAGCGTGAGCAGCAGCGTCCATAGCATGCTTGTCCCGGACTGCGCACCGGCCTGCGCATAGGTCGCAATGCCGCTCGGGTCGTCGTCAGCCGCCCCGGTAATGAAGCCGGGCCCCAGCCGGCGATACCACGGGGCGTCGTCCGCGTCCGGCACGATGGCGGTCAGCTGCGGTTGTCGGTGGGCGGCGCTTCGGGCGTCTGCCGGCCGGGGTCGTGGAGCTTGTCGCGCGTGACGCCGGGCGGTACTTCACCCTGGCGGATGCGCCGCGCTGTGTCGTGCACGCTCTCCGGTCTGGGCGCGGTGCTCCCCGGGCGGCCCAGCGCGGCGTCGGCGGGACGTTCGCCCGGCTTGCGGTGCGACTCGGCCTGTTCCCAATCGGCCTGGCGCTTCTCTGCGCCACGGTTTTCGGTCTGCTGCTTTTCTCGCATGGTGGCCTCCAGTGTCCAGTGGTGTGCGGGTTGTGCGGTCGTGCGGATCAACGGCGCTTGCGGATCAGGCTGACCTGGCCGTTGCGCTCCAGGATGGCGGCCTGCACGTCGTCGAGCGTGCGCGTGCCGAGCGTCTGGCGCACGGTCTCTTCGATGTCGCCAACGGTGAGCAGCGCCGCATCCATCTGGTCCTGCTGGAACCGGCCGTCGCGATAGACCTCCCGCTCGCGCCCCGCGATCATCCGGTCCAGCCCGGGCAGCCGCACGCACGCCCAGCCAAGCAGCCGATGCACCGCCACGAGGGCGAGCGACGCCGACAACGTCGCCACAAACGGCGACGCGCCCACGATCGCGCGGCTCAGCGTTGCACCCAGCAGCACGGCGACAACGAAATCGAACGGCGCACGCTGCCCGAAGGACCGCCGGCCCGACAGACGCACCAGCACCAGGCCGATGGCGAACACCACCACGGCACGCATGGCGGTCTGCAGCGGGTTGAGGTCCTTGCCCTCGCCAAACAGGAACAGCAGCGCGTCCATGGCACCTCCTGCCGTCGATGTGGATTGCTCTTCCACCGCCCAGCAAGCGGCGTGCCGGGCAGCACCCGCCACATGCGCCCGCCATGGCATGCGGTGTGCTGAAGATGGAGGACCGTTCCACCCACCGATCGAGAACCGCCATGCCTGACCAACCACAGCAGCAACCGCCACAGCATCAGGACCGCCAGCCCGGCACCGAAAGCGACATGACGCCGCGCCCGCGCGCAGAAATGGAACACTACGTCGGCAGCGGCAAGCTCACCGACAAGGTCGCCATCGTCACCGGCGGCGACAGCGGCATCGGCCGCGCGGTGGCCATCGGCTTTGCCAAGGAAGGCGCCGACGTGCTGATCGCGTACCTGGACGAACACGACGACGCCAACCAGACCTGCCGCCTCGTGCGTGCCACCGGCCGCCGCTGCGAAGCGATCGCCGGCGACCTCGGCGACGAAGCGCACGCCCGCGCCGTCGTCACGCAGGCGGTGGCCACGTTCGGCAAGATCGACATCGTGGTCAGCAACGCCGCCGAGCAGCACCCCCAGCAGAGCCTGGCCGACATCGACGCCGCGCAGCTCGAGCGCACGTTCCGCACCAACGTCTTTGCGATGTTTTACCTGCTGCGGGCCGCGCTGCCGCACCTGCACGAAGGCGCGCGCATCATCACCACCACGTCGGTCACCGCGTTCCGGGGCAGCGGGCACCTGGTCGACTACGCCGCCACCAAGGGCGCGATCCTGGCGTTCACGCGCTCGCTGGCCCAGCAACTCGCCGAGAAGGGCATCCTGGTAAACGCCGTGGCGCCGGGCCCGATCTGGACGCCGCTGATTCCGTCCACCTTCGATGCCGAGCATGTCGCCAAATTCGGCAGCAACGAACCGCTCGGCCGCGCCGGCCAGCCCGACGAGGTGGCGCCGTGCTACATCTTCCTGGCGTCGGCCGACGCCAGCTATATGACGGGCCAGACGCTGCATCCGAACGGGGGTGAGATCGTCAACGGCTGAGGGCTTCCTGCCCAAGCAGCGTTCAGCCCGTGCGCGCCGGTACGGGCTGGACTGCGGTGCGCTCAAGTTGCGGCGGCACAGGCCGTTATGCAATGTAATAAAGTCAGAACAAAGCGACATGCTGACCGAACGGCCCCGGCGATAGAATGACGGGTCGCCGCCGTTCGAGCGGTGTGCGCCCCTTAACGCCTCGCACCGCAGTTCTGAAACGCCTCCATGTGGATTGTCCAACTCGCGCTGCGAAGGCCGCTGACGTTCATCGTCCTCGCCCTGCTGATCCTGCTGGCGACGCCGTTTACGCTCATGCGTACGCCGACGGACATCTTTCCGGAAATCGACATTCCGGTCGCCAGCATTATCTGGAACTACAACGGGCTGCCTGCCAAGGAGATGGCCGACCGCATCGTGTCGGTCACGGAGCGCAGCCTGACGACCACCGTCAACGACATCGAGCACATCGAGTCGCAATCGTTGGGCGGCGTGTCGATCATCAAGGTCTTCTTCCAGCCCAACGCCAACATCCAGACCGCACTCGCGCAGATCGTGGCGAGCACGCAGGCGCAGGTGCGGCAGTTGCCGCCGGGCACCACGCCGCCGCTGGTGATCAAGTATTCGGCGTCGAGCATTCCGATCCTGCAACTGGGGCTGTCGAGCAACACGCTGTCGGAGCAGGAACTCAACGATGCGGCGGTGAACTTCCTGCGCCCGCGCCTGATCACGGTGCCGGGCATTGCCGTGCCGTTTCCGTATGGCGGCAAGAGCCGGCAGATCACGGTCGACCTCGACACGCAGAAGCTGCTGGCCCAGGGCCTGACGCCCGTGGATATCGTCAACGCCGTGGGCGCGCAGAACCTGATCCTGCCGGCCGGCACGCAAAAGATCGACGCCACCGAATACGGCGTCACGCTCAACGGCACGCCGGGCAGCATCGCCGCGCTCAATGCGATTCCGGTCAAGACGAGCAACGGCGCCACACTCTATCTGGGTGACGTGGCCAATGTGCGCGACGGCTTCTCGCCGCAGACAAATGTGGTGCGCCAGGACGGCCAGCGCGGCGTGCTGCTCTCCATCCTGAAGAACGGCGGCGCGTCGACGCTCGATATCGTCAACAACATCTACAAGCTCCTGCCGGCCGCGGCCGCCGTGTTGCCGCAAGACCTGAAGATCACGCCGCTGTTCGACCAGTCGCTGTTCGTGAAGGCGGCCATTGAAGGCGTGGTCCGCGAGGCGCTGATCGCCGCATGCCTGACGGCCGCGATGATCCTGCTGTTCCTGGGCAACTGGCGCAGCACGGCCATCATTGCGGTGTCGATTCCGCTGTCGATCCTGTCGTCCATCATCGTGCTGCACCTGATCGGCGAGACCATCAACCTGATGACGCTGGGCGGCCTGGCGCTGGCGGTCGGGATTCTCGTGGACGACGCCACTGTCACCATCGAGAACATCGAGCGCCACCTGCACGAAGGCAAGGAACCGATCACCGCGATCCTCGACGGCGCCGCCGAGATCGCCGTGCCGGCCTTCGTGTCGACCCT
Organism: Ralstonia sp. RL; assembly: GCF_001683835.1. NCBI lineage: Bacteria > Pseudomonadati > Pseudomonadota > Betaproteobacteria > Burkholderiales > Burkholderiaceae > Ralstonia > Ralstonia sp. RL. Next base: position 44,201 of record NZ_LWRX01000133.1, read on the forward strand.
CTGCATCTGCATCGTCTTCGTGCCGATGTTCTTCCTCACGGGCGTGGCGCGCTACCTGTTCGTGCCGATGGCCGAAGCAGTGATCTTTGCGATGCTGGCTTCCTACGTGCTTTCGCGCACGCTGGTGCCGACACTCGTGATGATGCTCATGACCGGCCACACGCAAGACGCCCGGAAAGCCGGCGCAAAACCGAGCACGTTCGGCCGCATCTACCGGGCATTCAACACGCAGTTCGAGCACATGCGCGGCAACTACGCCGCCATCCTCGGCGGGCTGCTGGAATACCGCCGCGTGTTCGCACTGTCGTTCCTGGGCTTCTGCGTGGCGTCGTGCGCCCTGTACCTCGTGCTCGGGCGCGACTTCTTCCCCGATGTGGATGCCGGCCAGATCCGCCTGCACATGCGCGCGCCGTCGGGGCTGCGGATTGAAGAAACCGCACGGCTGGCCGATGAAGTGGAAACCGCCATCCGCGAGATCATTCCCAAGCAGGAGCTGTCGACCATCCTCGACAACCTGGGCGTGCCGAACTCGGGGATCAACCTGTCGTACAGCAACGCGGGCACCATCGGCACGCTCGACGGTGAAATCCTCATCGCCCTGCACGAGGGCGAACGCAAACCCAGCGCGGAATACATCCGCCGCCTGCGCGAAGAATTACCGAAGCGCTTTCCGGGCGTGGAATTCGCCTTCCAGCCTGCAGACATCGTCAGCCAGATCCTGAACTTTGGTTTGCCGTCGGCCATCGACGTGCAGTTCTCCGGCGCCGACGTGGCGACCAACCAGCAGCTTGCGGGCATCCTGGCCAACCGCATCAAGCAGATTCCTGGCGCGGTGGATACGCATGTGCACCAGCGTTTCGACCAACCCACGCTCGCCTTGAACATGGACCGCACGCGCATCCAGCAGGTCGGCCTGGAAGGGCGCGACGTGGCGCAGAACCTGCTCGTGTCGCTCAGCTCAAGCTTCCAGACCTCGCCCACGTTCTGGCTCAACCCGATCAACGGTGTGGTGTACCAGGTGGCCGTCACCAGCCCGCAGTACCGCGTCGATTCGCTCGACGCGCTGCTGCGCACGCCGGTGGCAAGCTCGCGCGGTGGCGCCGCACAGGCAGGCGGGCCGCAGTTGCTGGGCAACCTCGTGCAGGTGAGCCCCGCGGTGCAGCCGCAAGTGGTGTCGCACTACGACATCACGCCGGTGGTGGACGTCTATGCCGCCGTGCAGGGCCGCGACCTGGGCGCCGTCGCCAAGGAAGTGCAGAAGGCCGTCGACGACATCCGCCCGAAGCTGCCACGCGGCGCGCAGGTCACGGTGCGCGGTCAGGTCAACACGATGGAATCGTCGTTCCTTGGCCTGGGCGTCGGGCTCGTCATGGCCATCGTGCTGGTGTACCTGCTGATCGTGGTGAACTTCCAGTCGTGGATCGACCCGCTCATCATCGTGACCGCCCTGCCCGCCGCGCTGGCCGGCATTGCGTGGATGCTGTTCCTGACGGGAACGACGCTGTCGGTGCCGTCGCTCACGGGGGCGATCATGACGATGGGCGTGGCGACCGCCAACTCGATTCTGTTGATCTCGTTCGCGCGCGAGCGATTGGCCGAAGGCATTGCGCCGGTGCAGGCCGCGCTCGAAGCCGGCGCCACCCGCCTGCGTCCGGTGCTGATGACGGCGCTGGCGATGATCATCGGCATGGTGCCCATGGCGTTGGGCCTCGGCGAGGGCGCAGAGCAGAACGCACCGCTGGGGCGCGCGGTGATCGGCGGTCTGCTGTTCGCGACCGTCTCGACCCTTTTCTTTGTTCCGGTGGTGTTTGCCAGCGTGCACAACAGATTGCAGCGGCGCGCCGCCCGGCGTAGTGACGATTTGCGGGGAAGCGAAGGACATGTCTGAGCAAACATCCAGTGCCCATCCTGGGGCGCATTCCGGGCATCCCGCGGACGGCCCGCCGCACCACGTCGTCACCGTCGACCCGATCGAACAGGTGGACCGCGCGCCGGCCATGCGCCGTGCACGCTGGGTCGTGATCGTCGTGGTGGTTCTGCTGGCGCTGGGCGCTGGGCGCACGCTGGTCAGCCGCTACTACAACGCGCATGCGCTGGAGCGTCAGGTGAGCGCGCAGACCAGCCGCTACGTCACCACCACTGCACCCAAACCGGCCAACGCCAGCCGCGAGCTGACGCTGCCGGGCACGCTGCAGGGCTACGTTGAATCGCCGATCTATGCCCGCACCAGCGGGTACGTGCTGCGCTGGTTCAAGGACATCGGCGCCCACGTGGACAAGGGCGAAGTGCTGGCGCTGCTCGACACGCCCGAAGTCGACCAGGAACTGAACCAGGCACAAGCCACACGCAACCAGGCCGCCGCACGCAAGGCGCTGGCGCAGACGTCGCTCACGCGCTGGCAGAACCTGCGCCAGAAAGACGCCGTCTCGCAACAGGAACTGGACGAGCGCACCAGCGCCGCCAACCAGGCCCAGGCCGACCTGGCCGCCGCCGAAGCCAACGTGCGCCGCCTGCAGGAGCTGCAAGGCTTCCGCCGCGTGGTGGCACCGTTTGCGGGTGTGGTGACCAAGCGCAACGTCGATGTCGGCACGCTGGTCAATGCCGGCAACGCGGGCGCCAACCGCGAGCTGTTCACGCTGGCGCAGACCGATCCGCTGCGCATCTACCTGTATGTGCCGCAGGCGTATTCGCAGCAGGTGAAGGTTGGGCAGGACGTGGCCGTCACGCTGTCGGAGCTGCCCGGCCAGACCTTCCACGGCACCATCGCTCGCGCCTCGGGCGCCATCGACGCCACGACCCGCACCATGCAGGTGGAAGTGCAGCTGCCCAACAAGGACGGCCGCCTGCTGCCGGGTGCGTACGTGCAGGTCGCCATCAAGGGCAAATCGTCCGGCGATAGTGCGAGCGCGAGCGCCAGCGCGCAGGGCACCTACCTCGTGCCGACGAACACGCTGCTCTTCCGCAAGGAAGGCCCGCGCATCGCCATCGCAGAAAACGGCCGCGTCGACCTGCGCCCCGTCACCATCGGGCGCGACTACGGCCGCACGGTGGAAATCGTCTCGGGCCTGAAGGCGACGGACGCGCTGATCCTGAACCCGGCCGATTCGATCGAGCAAGGCGAGGCGGTGACCATCGTCACGCCCGCACCGGCTTCGGCACCGGCGGCATCGGCGCCGCGCGCATCATGATGGGTCGACCGCGGTTGCGCTCTGCCGCGCTGGCGGCTTCGCTGATCGTCTCGCTGGCCGGCTGTTCGCTGGCACCGACGTACGAGCGCCCCGCCATGGACGTGCCGGCGCACTGGCAGACCGAAGCACCGTGGCGCGCCGCGCAGCCCGCCGATGCAGCGCCCAAGGGACCGTGGTGGCAGCGCTTCAACGATCCACAGCTCGACAGGCTGATCACAAAGGCGCTTCAGGAAAACCAATCGCTCAAGGTTGCGCTGTCGAACCTGGAGCAGGCACAGGCGCAGACGCGCGTGGCACGCGCCAGCCTGCTGCCGACCATCACGGCCACCAACAACGACACGCGCACGCGCACCTCGTCGGAGCGGCCGCTTTCGTCGTACACCAGCCCCACCATGTCGACCGTGCAAAGCGATTTCGTGGTGCGCGCCGACGTAAGTTACGAAGCGGATCTGTTCGGCCGCGTGCGCAACACCGTCGCCAACGCGGCGGCGAGCGAAGCGCAGGCCGGCGCCAATGCCGAGAACTTCCGCCTGCTGCTGGCCGCGCAGGTCGCCACCACCTGGTACAACCTGCGCGAGACCGATGCGGAAATCGCCGTGGTGCAGGAAGGGCTGGCGCTGCAGCGCAAGGCACTCGATTTCGTCACCTCACGGCATCAGGACGGCGTGGCATCGGGGCTCGATCTGGCGCAGCAACAGGCGCTTGTCGACAGCACCGCCACGCAGGCCGAACTGCTGACCAAGCAACGCGCGCAGTACGAGCACGCGCTGGCCACATTGGTCGGCACACCGGCGCCTGCTTTCCATCTCGACCCGAACCCGCTCAAGGGCACGGCGCCACAGATTCCGGTGGCGCTGCCGTCCGACGTCATCGAACGCCGCCCCGACGTGGCGGCCGCTGAACGCGGGGCCGCCGCTGCCAACGCGCAAGTCGGCGTGGCGCGCGCAGCGTTCTTCCCGAGCGTGATGCTCAGCGGCGGCGCCGGTTGGGAAAGCCGCGATCTGGCGCTGCTGTTTTCTGCGCCGACGCTGCTGTGGTCGTTCGGCACGCAGATCGCCCAGACCGTGTTTGACGCCGGTCGCACGCGGGCGCGCGTGGACATTGCCAACGCCGCCTACCAAGGTGCGATCGCGAACTACCGCCAGACGGTGCTGGGCGCGCTGCAGGAAGTCGAAGATGGTCTGGCCGGACTGCAATCGCTGGACCGTGCCGCAAGCCAGGCGCGCCACGCCGTGGAAAGCGCCCGCAAGGTCTACGACATTGCCAGCGCGCGCTATGAGGGCGGCCTGGCAACGTCGTTGGACGTGATCACCGCGCAGCAGTCGCTGTTGAACAACCAGCGCACGGCGGTGCAGATTCTCGGCCAGCAGATGACGACGAGCGTGTTTCTCGTCAAGGCGGTGGGCGGCGATTGGAACCACGTGATGGCCCCACCAACGCCCACGTCCACGCCAACGGCCAACCGTTAAGCCTCAGGCGCGCAGGAAGCGCGCGCCCACAAACAGCCCGGCCAGCCAGCTCAACGTCAGCGCCACGGCAACGAGCAACTCAAGCAGCGCGGTCGCCTCGCCCGGCACGCTCATCGCCAGCGCAATCACTGCGGCCATCAACGCAGCCGCTGCGAACAGGCTGACCAGCAGCGCGCCCAAACCCGATGCGAGTGTGCGTACGAGCGGCGGATGCACATGCGCCGGAGGACACAGCACAGCCATGCGCGCCCGCACATACGCCGTCGTGCGCGCCGCATCGGTGGCCTCCGCGTGATGGCGCATCACGTGCATCCAGGTTTGCGTGTCGAGCACGCCGGAACTGAGTTCCTGCGTCACGCGGCGCAGCGCAGCGCGTTCGCGCGCATGGTCGGTGGCGTCAGACGGCGTTTCGTTCGGGTTCAGCCTGTCGAACACGGCAGGCGCGGCGGCCGGATCGCTGGCGCGCACCTCGTGCCGATACCTCACGCGCACGCGGCGGGAGCGGGCGAGATACGCGAGCGTCCCGATCGGCACCAACACCTCCGCCGCCAGCAACAGCGCAAGCGGCCATCCCGCCGACGTCGCACCGGATGCCTGCGCGGCCCACGCCTTGAGCCCACCGCTCATGCCCAGCGTGGCGGCCAACTGCAGCAGGCAATATCCCAGCCAGACCCACGGAAACCAGCGCACACGCAAGAACGCCACCACCACCAGCCCCAACGGAAACGCCAGCACCGCCAGCGCCGGCAGCGACCGCGCCGCGCCATCGCCCGTCTCGCCCGACATCAGGACCATGGCCATCGCCAGCACCGCCACCAGCGCGGGCAGCGTGTTCAGCCACAGCAGCGTCACCAGCCAGCCGCGAACGCCATACAGCCGATGCGCCCGCGCACGCGCCGCCGATATCGCAATCCAACTTCCTTGCATGAAGCTCCTCATCCGGGTCCGCCATGCGGCGCGCCGGGGCGCGGCATGGATTTCTGAATTTCGGCGATTGTGTCATTGGGGCAAAGCGGGCGCCCCCCTCTAGAGTGGGGGCGGCAGCACATTGTCGCCAATGACTGGGCCGATCCAATGCCGGCAAGGGGTTGCGGGTGATTAGTTGTTCTTAAATCAGATGTTGAAATCACTGAGTGTTGTATCGGCGCCTTATGTGGGCGCATTCGCCGGCAAGCGCCAGCATGTCCGCCGCGCATACCGGTCGGAACCATTTGCATGCGATGTGTGCGACGAGGCTCCTTACACTCGCTGCAACCTCACAGGAAGCCGATATGCGCCCACACCGTCTGCCGCAGTGAGGAGCGCTACCATCGACGCTTCTTTCGCTTTTTTTTGTTCACACCCGAATCGACATGACCGACATCCAACGCCTCCACACCAACGCCCGCATGAGCCAGATCGTGATCGCCAACGGCATCGTGCATCTGGCCGGCCAAGTGCCTGACAGCGACTTCAAGTCGATCACCGAGCAGACCGAGAACATCCTCGCGCGCATCGACGCGTTGCTGGCTGAAGCGGGTGTCGACAAGACGCGTCTGATCTCCGCCAACATCTGGCTGACCGACGCCAAGCACTTCGCCGAGCTGAACGCCGCGTGGGAAGCGTGGGTGCCGGCCGGCCACGCGCCGACGCGCGCCTGCGTGCAGTCGGGCCTGATGCGCCCGGGCATCGATGTGGAGATCGCCGTCACGGCGCTGGCCAAGGGTTAAGGAGCCAACCGCCATGCGGTTTGACACCCTTGTGCTGGGCGCCGGCATTGTCGGCGTATCGGTGGCGGTGCATCTGCAGAAACGCGGGCACGCCGTCGCGCTGGTCGACCGCCGTGCGCCGGGCTTTGAGACGTCGTTCGGCAATGCCGGGCTGATCCAGCGCGAGGGGGTGTATCCGTATGCGTTTCCGCGCGACCTGTCGACGTTGTTGCGTTATGCGGGCAACACGTCGGCGGACGTGCATTACCACCCGGGCGACCTTCCCCGGTTGCTGCCGTTTCTGTGGCAGTACTGGCGCAACTCGCACCCCACGCGGCACGCGGCGATTGCGCGTGCGTATGCGCCGCTGATCGCGCACAGCGTGAGCGAGCACCGCGCGCTGGCCGAAGCCGCCGGCGCCACGCATCTGATCCGGCCCAGCGGCTGGATCAAGGTCTTCCGCAATGCCGCCACGCAAGACAAGGAAACGCGCAACGTCGAGCGCTGGCAACGCGAATACGGCGTCGCCTTTGAAGCGCTGGACCCAGCGCGCCTGCGCAGCGTTGAACCGCATCTGGACACATCGCTGCTCGGCGGCCTGCGTTATACGGAAGCCGATTCCGTGAGCGACCCGAACGCGCTGGTCACGGCCTACGCAAGGTATTTCGAGCAACTCGGCGGCCGCCTGTTTGAAGCCGATGCCAACACGCTGACGCCCAACGCCCCGTGGCTGTTGCAAACCAAGGAAGGCGAGCTGCGCGCAGACAACGTCGTCATCGCCATGGGCCCCTGGGCGGACGTCCTCACCTCGCGCCTGGGCTACAGCCTTCCGCTGGCCGTCAAGCGCGGGTACCACATGCACTACGCACCCGCGCAAGGTGCGCAGTTGAATCATCCCGTGCTCGATGCGGACGGCGGTTATGTGCTGGCACCGATGGCGCGCGGCATCCGGCTGACGACGGGCGCGGAACTCGCACACCGCGATGCACCGAAGACGCCCGTGCAGCTCAACGCCGTCGAGCCCGTGGCGCGCAAGCTCTTTCCGCTGGCCGAGCGTGTGGATGCGGAACCCTGGATGGGCGCACGCCCCTGCACGCCCGACATGCTGCCGATCATCGGACCGGCGCCGCACCACGCAAACATGTGGTTCGCGTTCGGCCATGCACACCACGGCTTGACGTTGGGGCCCATCACCGGGCGCTTAATTGCGGAAATGATGCTGGGCGAAACACCGGCTGTGGATGCTCGCCCGTTCCGTGCAGAGCGGTTCTGGGATTCAGCGGGCTAGTTCCATCCGCGCGGGTGCGGGGCGGGTATTTGATCGGCAGGCCATCGTCACGCCGGTCCTTCGGCGCCCTCGCCCGCCTAAAACTCCATATCCAGCTCATCGATATCTGCCTGCTCAGCCTTCGCCCCGGCAATCCATTCGGCGACGTGCGGGTGCTCGAGCACGCGCAGGCAGTACTCGGCAATCTCCGGATCGAGCTTGACGTCATAGGTCAGGAATCGCATGACGACTGGCGCGTACATCGCGTCGGCCATGCTGATCTCGCCAAACAGCCAGGGGCCGCCGTACTGGGCGAGGCATTCGCGCCAGATGAGCGTGATGCGCTCGATGTCGTGCTGCGCGCGGGACCAGATGCGGAAGTTCGGAAAATGTGCGCGCAGGTTCATCGGCAGCGCCGAGCGCAGCGCGCTGAAGCCCGAATGCATCTCACCGCAGATCGATCGGCAATGCGCGCGGGCATGTCGGTCGGCGGGCAGCAGCTTGGCCTCGGGCGAGAGTTCGTTGAGGTATTCGGCAATCGCCAGCACGTCCCACACCTTGCGGCCTTCGTGCGTGAGGCACGGCACGAGAATCGACGGCGACAGCAGCAGCAATTCCGCCCGCGATGAGGCGTCGATCGGCACGCTCACCGTCTCGAAAGGCAGGCCGCTGAGCTTGGCGAGCAGCCAGCCGCGCATCGACCACGACGAATAGTTGCGACTGCTGATCGTCAGCGTTGTCAGGTCGACGGATTTCATGTCGGTCCCCGGTTGTCCCCGTTTTTCAATCAGGTGCATGACCGGCGTCAGGCACCTTGCCGGTGCGCTGGTTGCACCCGCGCGCTGCAAAGACGCGTGCCACGCCGCACCCCGCATGGATGCCGCGCAAAGCCTGTGCCAGTCATCATCAGCGCGGATGCGGTTTGGCGCCCACCGGCATGTGAGTTGGCACATGTATTGCCTGCTTCGTTCCACCGGCCTTGACGTGTCTTGCGACGCCATCACGGAAGCTGCCATGAACCTGCTCGCGTATCCCCTCTACCAGTGGCTGTCCGAATGCCTGCGGCCCGCGCGTGCATGGGCCTCGTTCTCCCGGCTGGCGATGGCGCAGTGGCCACAGTCGACCGAGCATCCCACTGCCCGGGCAGTGGATGCGTGGCTCGAACTGCTGGAGTGCAGCGCGATCACGCACCGCCGCCCATCGTTCGGTATCGACAGCGTCGAGGTCGACGGCCGCGTGGTGCCGGTCGTGGAAGAGACCGCGATGCAAACGCCGTTCGGCACCCTCGTGCACTTCCGCAAGACCACGCCCACGCCGCAACCGCGCGTGCTGGTTGCCGCGCCCTTGTCCGGGCACTTCGCCACGCTACTGCGCGGCACGCTGCGCACGATGCTGGCCGATCACGACGTGTACGTGACGGACTGGCACAACGCGCGCGACATTCCGGTGTCAGCCGGGCGCTTCGGCTTCGATGAATACGTCGGCCACCTGATCGATTTCATCCGCCACATCGGCCCCGACGCACACGTACTGGCCATCTGCCAGCCGACCGTGGCGGCGCTCTCGGCGGTCTCGCTCCTGGCCGCCGACAACGACCCCGCGCAGCCCGCCAGCCTCACACTCATGGCCGGCCCCATCGATTGCCGCGTCGGCCCCACCGCGGTGAATGCGTTGGCCAACAGCAAACCGATCGAATGGTTCGAGAAGAACCTGATCGGCGTTGTGCCGCCCGGCTTTGCTGGCGAGCAGCGCCGCGTGTATCCGGGCTTCGTGCAGTTGAGCGCGTTCATGTCGATGAATGCGGAACGCCACGTGCAGTCGTTTGAAGAGATGTATTACCAGCGCGCCAAGGGCGACCCGGCCAAGGCCGACACGATCCGCGCCTTCTACGACGAATACCTCGCCACGTGCGACCTCACCGCCGAGTTCTATCTGGAAACGGTCGAGAAGGTGTTTCAGCAATACGCATTGCCGCGCGGCGAGTTGATGGTCGGCGGTCGGCTGGTCGAACCGGCGGCGATCCATCGCACCGCGCTGCTGACGGTCGAGGGCGAGAAGGACGACATCTGCGCGGTCGGGCAGACCGTCGCCGCGCAGGATCTGTGCTCGGGGCTGCCGCCCTACCTGAAGACACACCATGTGCAGGCCGGTGCGGGCCACTACGGCGTGTTCAACGGCAGCAAATGGGAAAAGCAGATCTACCCGATCGTGCGCGCCACCATCCACGACAACGAGCCCTTCGACGCCAGCACCACCGCCAGTGACGAAGACAACGCGCACCGCGTCACACTGCGCGCGCTGCTCGATGCGCGAACGTCAAGCCAGGCCGCCACCCGCCGACGCTCGCGCAAGATGGCGCTCACGCACTGACTGTCAGCGAGGCGTCATTCAGCAGGGCGAGGATCGAAGCGGGGCAGGTCGTTCTCCATCGATGTTGATCGATTCACGGAGGGTTGCGATGAACACGCACACCACGGAGTTCCAACGCGCTGCGAGCCTGTTGCATCCGGGCGGCAATCCCATCCGGCTCAATACAGGCGACTTCGTTGCGGTCGATCGCCGCCAGGATGCCAGGTACGAAGCGACCTATCGCCCGCAGGCGCTGTACAGCCGCGCCGACGAAGGCTTTGCCGCCAACAACGAAGCCTTCCTGCTGCATGAGGTCGCCACCAACCGGCCGATCTATCTGGAAGACACCGGCCCGACCGATTTCCATCTGCATCTGCCGCCGGGCGCGTTTCAGTTCGTGCTGGTCACCTCGGGCGTATTTACGTTCGACTATGATGGCCGGCTGCATTACGTCGGCCCGGGCTCGGTGATCCTGCAAAGCGCAATCGTGCATCGGCAGCTTTTTTACACGTGGTCGGGCCTGTCGACCGAAGACAACCTGAGCACGCCGCAAACCGTGGTGCCCGACGCACTTTCCATGGGGTGCTCGGGCAAGTTTCTCGAAGCGTTCATCACCGATCCGACAACGTTTCCCAACCCGACGATTGTGCCGTCGGCGCTGATCGACGAAGCCGAGACGCCGCGCATCGCCTGGAGTCATCCGGCACATGACCGGCCGGCTGGCGCCGACTTCTGGGTGCAAGACCCGCTGGAATTGCATGCGCTGTACAAGCCGCTTGCCGGCGACTCCATCCAATCGCCCGGACCGGTCTACGTGCGCGACACCGGCATCGAAGCACCCAGCGGCCAGCTTGTGACGGGACACATCATTGCCACCGACCCGCGCGGTCAGTCGAGCCTCCCCAAGAGCCAGGCAGGGGCAGTGGACGCGGCGTCCTTCTCGAAAGGCGAGGTGGTCGTTTACCGCGTCATTCGCGGCACGGCCGAATTCAAGGACGGCGCGGGCAATATGCTGGAGCTGGCCGCCGGCGACGTGGTCACGGCAGGCCAGCATTCGGTCAGGCTTGTCGGCATGGGCGAAGACACGCAGATCCTCCGCCTCGGCCTGCTGAGCAACATCGAAAAGCTGCGCAGCTGGACGCGCGCGCAATGCGACGAGATCGACGGCCTGGCGGGCCGCATCATCAACAGGACGGAGACGCGCCCGCAACGGACCGAGGGTAAGCCGGTCGGGTATCTCTACGAAACCGTCGCGGCATCCAACGGGAACACGGGCCGCTTGAGCGTGGCAAACGGAAAGCGGGTGTAGTCCGAACTCGTCACGCCGCCGCCGTCGCACTCCACCACGGCCCTGGCAATGGGCACGAACACGGGCCGGCAATACATGCGCGACTTCAGCAGCACGAAGCGCGCGGCATGCGGGTCCACGCCGATGTGCGTGAAGATGCCGAGGTCCCAATGCTCCTGCGGCGTCTCCGTGACGACGATCTGCGCCGCGCCGATGTCGAGCAGCGCCGTGCGGCCCATGCGGATGCGCTGGCCCGTATAGGTGGGCCCCGTGATGGTGTATTCGCCGTCGCTGATGGCGACGACCTTGCCCGTCAGCGCGCGCGGCACGGGGTAGATGCCGAGCTGCACGAGCGGCACCTTGTCGCCCACCGGCAGCGTGACCGTGGCCCCCTTGCCCGCCTCGATCATCGCCGCGACGGCTTCCGGGTCGCACACCGGCCCGACAGCGATGCCGGTCAAGCCTTGCCGCAACGCTTCGTGCAGGACGTGCATGTCGTCGCACGTGCCGCCCGACATGCAGTTGTCGCCATGATCGAGCAGCAGCACGGGGCCGCTGCCCGGGGCGTCGGCCAACTTGGCCGCACGCGCGATCGATTCGGTCAACGGTTCAGAGCGATAGACGAACCCTTCGCGATCAGCCCAGATGGCATCGGCAATGCGTTGCGCCGCAGCGTCGGCGGCATGTTTGTCGCCGTTGCCGACCACCACGACGGAAAGGCACGGCGCGGCAATGTCGGCCAGCCCGAATCCGGCCAGGACGGACACGGCCAGCATGCCGTCGTTCTCGGCCTGCTTGGCGAGCGCCACAGCGCGGTGCATCGCGCCTTCGTCGGTGCGGCTGCGCAGGGTGTGCGTGACCATCGGCAGGCGGCGCCACGCGAGCACGGGGTTCGCGCGGCCGGCCAGCTTGTCGAACAGCAGGCGGCCGGCGTGCTCGCCGGTTTCGTACATGTCAACGTGCGGATACGTCTTGAAACTGACTGCGATGTCGGCCAAGTCGATGAACTTCTGCGTGAGATTGCCGTGCAAGTCGAGCGCGACGGCAATCGGCACATCGGGTACCACCGCGCGCAGACGTTCGAGCAGATCGCCTTCGCCGTCGTCGCTGTTCTCCGCGACCATCGCGCCGTGCAGGTCGAGCAACAACGCATCGCACCCCGGCGCCGCCGCGACGATGGCGTCGCACAACGTGGTGTACGCCTCGGCAGCGACGCGTCCGCTGGGGTTCGCTCCGGCCACGACGGGCACGACGATTTCCGCGCCTGCCGCCTCCGCCAGATCGATGAACGCACCGGCCGCCGTGCGCGTGCCCTTGGCGGCACGGTACGCGTCGGCGCCGTAGTGCGGATGGAACGATGCCAGCGGCGTCGGCACCGGCGAGAACGTATTCGTCTCGTGATTGAAGCGGGCGATCAGGATGCGCATGAGCGGTCGGGGGGGTTGTGTCAAACGCGGCCAGCGGCCTGCAGCATTGCGTGCAGCAGCACGTTGGCCCCGGCTTCCAGATGTTCGGGGCGGGCGTCTTCGATCTCGTTGTGGCTGATCCCGTCCTTGCACGGCACGAAGATCATCGCGGTGGGGGCCACGCGCGCCAGATAGACCGCGTCATGGCCTGCGCCGCTGATCACGTCCATCTCCGACAACCCCAACTGCCGCGCGCCGCTGCGCACCGCGTTCACCAACGTGGCGTCAAACGGCTGCGGCGGGAAGTAGACGACCTGGCGCAATGCGATGTCGATGCCGCTGCGGGTGCGCAACTCCGCCACTGCGTCATGCAGCGCCGCATCCATGTCGGACAACATCGCGTCGTCGGCCGCGCGAAAGTCGATCGTCATCGAAACCTGGCCCGGAATTACGTTGCGCGAATCCGGATGCACGCTCAGGCAGCCCACCGTGGCGCGCGCATGCGGCGGGCGCTCGAGCGCGATGCGGTTGGCAATGCCGACGAGTTCTGCGGCGGGCAGCAACGCATCGCGGCGCAGCTCCATCGGCGTGGGGCCGGCGTGCGCTTCCATGCCGGTCAAGACCACGTCGTACCAGCGCTGGCCGAGCGCGCCCGTCACCACGCCGATGGTCGTGGCGTGTGCCTCCAGCACCGGCCCCTGTTCGATATGCGCTTCGAAGTAGGCACCGACGGCTCGGCCGCCAACAGGCTCACTCCCCGCGTAGCCGATGCTGCGCAGCGCCTCGCCCACGGCCACGCCGTCGCGGTCCTGCGCGGCCAGCACGGCGTCCAGCGCAAACTCGCCGATGAACGCGCCGGAGCCCATCATCACCGGCACGAAGCGCGAACCTTCTTCGTTGGTCCACACGGCCACTTCGATGGGCGCTTCCGTTTCGATGCCCGCATCGTTGAGCGCACGCACCACCTCGATGCCCGCGAACACGCCGTAGTTGCCGTCGAACTTGCCGCCGGTCGGCTGCGTGTCGATGTGGCTGCCGGTCATGACGGGCGGCAGCGCGTTGTTGCGCCCCGGCCGGCGCGCGAAGAGGTTGCCGATGGCATCCACACGCACGGTGCAGCCCGCGGCTTCGGCCTGTGCAACGAAGAAATCGCGGCCTTGCCGGTCGAGATCGGTCAACGCGAGGCGACGCACGCCGCCCTTGGGCGTGGCGCCGATGCGCGCCTGCTGCATGAGCGTGTCCCACAGGCGCGCGCCGTTGATGCGCAAAGTGGTATCGAGTTGGGTGGTCGTCATGATGTGTACGTTTAAGCGGCCAGGCCGACGCCAAGGTAGCGGTCCTTGATGGCGTCGTCGGCGCGGAAGGCTTCGTTGGTGCCGGTGTAGACCACGCGGCCCTGTTCGATGATCACGTGGCGATCGGCGAGCTGCGTGCAGACTTCGAGGTTCTGTTCGACGAGCAGGATGGATACGCCCGCCTGCTTGATGACCTTCAGCTGCGCGACGATCTCTTCCACGATGACGGGCGCCAGACCTTCGACCGGCTCGTCGAGCATCAGCAGGCGCGGGTGGTTCATCAGCGCGCGCCCGATGGCGAGCATCTGCTGCTCGCCGCCGGAGAGGTTGGCGCCGCCGTTGCGCCGCCGCTCATGCAGGCGCGGGAAGATGCGATAGATGTCGGCCAGCTGCCACGGAGAATCCCGCCGCGCGCCAAGCTTCAGGTTTTCCTCCACCGTCAGCAGCTTGAAGATGCCGCGATGCTCCGGCACCAGGCACAGGCCCTGGGCGGCAATACGATGCGGTGGCTGCCCAGCGATGTCCTTGCCGCGAAAACGCACCTGCCCGCCACGCGGCGTCACCACGCCGGCAATCGTCTTCAGGGTGGTCGATTTTCCGGCGCCATTGCGGCCGAGCAGCGTCACGAGTTCGCCCTCGCCCACCGTGAGCGCCACGCCCTGCAGCACGTGGCTCTTGCCGTAATAGCCGTGGAGGTCTGCAACGTCGAGAATCGCCGTCGTCGTCATTTCTTGCCTCCCGTGATCATGTTGCCGAGATACGCGGCGCGCACGCGCGGGTCCGACCGCACGGCGTCGGGCGTGCCCTCCATGAGCACCTTGCCCTGCTGCATGACGGTGATCGTGTCGGAGATGTCCATCACGATGTCCATGTTGTGTTCGATCAGCACGACCGTGTGGTCCTGCGCGAGGCCGCGAATGAGCGCCTTCATGGCGGGCAGGTCGTCCACGCCCATGCCGGAGGTCGGCTCGTCGAGAAAGATCGCGCGGGGGTTGGCGGCCAGCGCCATGCCGACTTCCAGCCGCCGCTGCTGGCCGTGCGAAAGCGCGGCGGCTGGCGTGTCGGCCAGGCGCGGCAACTCAAGCCGTTCGAGCACGCGGTCGACCGTATCGGAGCAGGCCAGATCGCCCTGCGGCAGGCGCCAGCCGTGCATGGCGCGACGCGGCGTGGTGCCGAGTGCGGCCAGGCGCAGGTTCTCGCGCACCGACAAGCTCGGGAACAGGCTCGTCACCTGGAACGAACGTGCGATGCCGCGCTGCACGCGCTGGTAGTCGGCTTCACGCGTCACGTCGTGGCCATCGAAGACGATGGTGCCGCTGGTGATCATGCGCGTGCCCGTGAGCATGTGGAACAGCGTGGTCTTGCCCGCGCCGTTGGGCCCGATGACGGAGTGCACCGTGCCGGGCATCACACGCAAGTCAACGCCGCCCAGTGCGGTGAACTTGCCGTACTGCTTGACGATGCCGGTGGCCTGGAGGATGGGCGTGGTGGTCATGCGCGCTCCTCCTGCACCGCCGGTGCGTGACGCGGCGCGCGCACGCGCTGCCACAGCTTCTGCCCAAGCCCGAACAGCCCGCGCTGCATGAACAGGCTTACCGCAATCAACAGGAAGCCCAGCAGCATCAGCCAGCGCGGCCACAGGCTCGAGAGCCAGTCCGACAGCAACACATAGAACGCTGCGCCCAACACCGAGGCAAACACGTTACCCGTGCCGCCGATGACGGTCATCACCAGAATCATCTCGCTGACGTGGTAGTCGATATTGGCCAGCGGCGCGATGCCCGTGAGCATGGCGTGCAGGGCGCCAGCCAGCCCCGTCACCGCACCGGAGATGACAAACGCGAGCAGCTTGAAGGCGCGCACGTTGTAGCCGACGGCGAGCGCACGTTCTTCGTTGTCGCGAATCGCCAGCAGCGTGCGGCCAAACACCGATTCCGTCACACGCTGCACGAGGAAGAACACGACAAGGAACAGCACTGCCACGAACGCGTAGAACGCCCACGGCGACGCCGCAAACGCCGGACGCGGAATGTCCAGCAGGCCGTTGTCTCCGCCTGTGAGCGACGGCGTGGTGTAGGCCAGGAAATAGAACATCTGGGAGAAAGCCAGCGTCAGCATGACGAAGTACGTGCCGCGCTGGCGGATCGCAAACCAGCCGACCACCGCCGCCACGACCGCGCCCACCACCACGGCCAGGACAAGCGCCACCGGCATCGGCAGCGCCAGTTGTGTGAGGCCGATGCCCGCGGCGTAGCTGCCGAGCCCGAAGAAGATGCCTTGCCCGAACGACAGGAGCCCCGTGTAGCCGAGCAGCACGTTGCAGGCCATCACGGCCATCGCGTAGACGAGCACTTCGGTGGCCAACGTGCCGGACCTGAGCACCAGCGGCAGCAGCAACGTCACGCCCAGCGCCAGCCACCAGAAGCGATGACGCGAAATCCCATGGAATGCGGCTTGCATCATCCCCTCCCCAGCAGGCCGTGCGGGCGCAGCAGCAGCACGGCCGCCATCGCCACGTAGATCATCAGCCGCGCGCCCTCGGGCCACAGCGTGCTCATCAGGCTCTGCACGATGCCGACCAGCAGGCCGCCGACCAGCGCGCCCGCAAAGCTGCCCATGCCGCCCACCACCACAACCACGAAGGCGACGCCGAGGGCCTCCACGCCCATGAACGGCTCCGCGCCGCGAATGGGCGCCGCCAGCACACCGGCCACCGCTGCCGTCGCCGCGCCCAGTGCAAACATCAAGCTGAACAGGCGGAACACGTTGATGCCGAGCAGCGAGACCATCTCGGTCGATTCACTGCCCGCCCGCACCGCACTGCCCAGGCGCGTGCCCTCCAGCAGCCACCACAGCGCGAGCGCCAGCACGGCTGTAAAACCGATGACGAACAGGCGGTATTTCGGGTAGACGAAATCGCCCCACATCACCACGCCCTGCAAGGCCTCGGGCGCCGGTACATCCACGCCCAGCGGCCCCCACGCCACGATGATGAGTTCCTGCACGACCAGGGCCAGACCCACGGTGACGAGGATGTGGAATTCGTGCGCCTGCGCGTAGACGTGGCGCAGCAGCACTTTCTCCGTCACCCACGCCAGCGCGCCGATGACGATGGGCGCAAGCACGAGCGCCAGCCAGAAATCCATGCCCATCTGCAGGGCCTGGAAGCAGAGATACGCGCCCAGCGCATAAAACGCGCCGTGGGCGAAATTGACGAAGCGCAACAGCCCGAAGATGATCGACAGCCCCACCGCCAGCAGGAAGTAGAGCATGCCGATCCCCACGCCGTTGACGACCTGGAGCAGGTAGACGTTCATTGCGTTGACCGAAATGGCACTCAGGAAGACAAGCGCCCGTGCCTCAACAGCTGAAGCCAGCCGGGCGTGCCGCAGATCAGACCCTCAGGCCATCTTGCACTGCGTCTGCTCCACCGGCAGGAAGGCCTTGCCGACGGCGACCACTTCGGCGAAGTCGTCCTTGTCCTTCATGCGGTTCTTGGGCTTGCCCTTGAGCAGGTAGTAGTTCTTGAGCACCTGGTGGTCGGCCGCGCGAATTTCTTCGGGGCCCGTCAGACCGTCGTACTTCATGCCCTGCAGCGCGGCAATCACGGCCTTCGGATCGGCGCTGCCGGCCTTGGCCATCGCGTCGAGCAGGATCTTGGTGCAGGTGTACGAGCCTGCCAGGCTGTAGTTCGGGTTGGTCTTGAACGCGGCCTGTGTGCGCTTGACCAGATCGCGGTTGGCGGGCGTATCGACGTCGTGCCAGTACTGCGCGCCGAAGTACACGCCATCGCACAGGTCGGCGCCGAGCGATTCGAACTGCTCCAGGCCCGACGCCCACGCCACCAGGATCGTCGTGTTCTTCTTCATGCCGAAGCTCACCGCCTGGCGCAGCGTGTCGGACGATTGCGAGCCGAAGTTCAGGATCAGCAGCACGTCGGGCTTGGCGGCCATCGCGTTGGTCAGGTAGCCGCTGAATTCCTTCTCGGTGAGCGCGTGATAGCTGTTGCCCACATGCTCGATACCCTTTTCCTTGAAGATGTTCTTGGCCGCCGAGAGCAACCCATCGCCAAACACGTATTGCGGCGTGATGGTGTACCAGCGCTTGGCCTTGGGCATCGATTCGATCAGCGGGCGCACGGTGCGCTCGATGGCGCCGTATGTGGGCACCGACCAGCGGAAGGTCGCGCGGTTGCAGTCCTTGCCGGTAATTTCATCGGCGCCCGCGGTCGTGATGAACACCCCGCCGAACTTCTCCGCCTCCTTGCCCATCGCGAGCGACTCGGACGACAGGATGCCGCCCGCGAAGTAGCGCGCGTTCTTCTGCTGCGCGAGTTCCTGCACCTTGCGCACGGCCGTGGCCGGCTTGCCTTCGGTGTCGAGCACGCTGTACGCCAGCGGGCGCCCCAGCACCTTGCCGTATTGCTCCACGGCCAGTTTCATGCCCAGGTCGGCGAATTTGCCGTTGGCGGCAAACGCGCCGGACATCGGCACCGGGCAGCCGAGTTCGATGGCATCGGCGGCCAACGCGGAACGGGCCTGCAGCACCGACGCGGGCACGGCGGACAGCGCCGCCAGTTTGAGCAAATCTCGACGATTCAAAGCGCACTCCTTGGGGTCGTGTGGATACAGAACAGCGCTCGGAGCCACCACCGGCGGCAGCGTCCTCCAGGCCTTCACCGGCAAGGTCTTCGCCGGCCATCCCGTCGAGCAAGAACCAGACCAGTTTCTTATATTTGTTATGATAAATAGGCGAAATCATCATAGAAGCCGCCTCCACGCCGCGTCAACGACGACGAAGTCGGTGTTTACGCCAAGGTATGGACGATGAAGGCCGCTGGCGACGATGCGGAAACGCGGTGCGTGCGCACGATCGGAGGGCATGCATGCACCACGTCGGGCAAGCCCTGCAGCACAGCCCGGCAGTTAGAATGCGCGTAACAAGGAACGGACATCCATGGCCACACTCGGAGCAGGCAAGACACCGCCGATCGGCATCCGCAAGCAGAAACGCGCTGATCTCGTTGCCGAAGAACTCAAGCGGCTGATCACGCAGCGCAACCTCAAGCCCGGCGACAAGCTCCCGCAGGAGGTCAAGCTGCAGGAGACCTTCGGCGTGAGCAAGGGCACCATCCGCGAAGCCCTCAAATCATTGGAAGTGCAAGGCCTGGTGAGTGTGAGCACGGGGCCCGCCGGCGGCGGCACCATCGTCGAGGTGCCGCTGGACCGCACGTTCCAGCTCATGCAGAACTATCTGTTCTTCAAAGACATCGGCATTGCGGATGTCTACACCGTGCGGCGCCTGCTGGAGCCTGAACTGGCCGCCGGCGCCGTGCCGCATCTGACCGAAGACGACTTCCGCGCGCTCGAGCACACCATCGACCTGTGCGACCCCGCCTCGGCCAAGGCTGCCGCGCCGCTGGACCAGCGTCAGGAAGACCTGAGCTTTCACGACATCCTGGCCGCGGCCAATCCCAACCCGATGCTGCGGTTCTGCTGCGAGCTGATCAACGAGATGATTCGGCAGCTGGTGGTGTTCGGCAACGAAACCTCGCCGAAGGACCACGCGAAGTTCGGCGCCTCCAACGTGAAGTTCCACCGGCAGATTCTGGATGCGGCCCGCGCGCGCGACGCCGACACCGTGCGTGAACTCATGAGTACGCACATGGAAGACTGCACGCACCACGTCACGCGCATGAAGGGCCGCGTGCATGGCCGCCTGGTGCTGGATTCGGAGATGCCGCGCCGCGGCCGCCCGCTCATCGACGGGCACGACGACGGCGACGAAGCGTAACTGGCCCGGTCGCTCGGCCGTCATTCGATGGGATCGAACGGCAGGCCGACGTAGTTTTCTGCGATGGTTCTCCGTCCGGCCTCGGAGTCGAGGAAGTAGGCGTAGTCGGTCTGCTGCATGCGCCTGTCGAACGCGTCGCGGCCAGGAAACTCGTGGAGCAGGTTGGTCATGAACCACGAGAACCGCTCGGCCTTCCAGATGCGGCCGAGCGCAATCGAAGAGTATTTCTGCAGCCAGTCCGTTCGCCCCTCGTGGTACACCCCGCGCAGGATCCGGTAGAGCGTGTTCACGTCGCTCGCGGCGAGGTTCAGCCCCTTGGCACCGGTCGGCGGAACAATGTGCGCCGCGTCGCCCACGAGGAAAAGCCTGCCGTACTGGATCGGCTCGACAACGTAGCTGCGCAGCGGCGCGATGCTCTTCTCGATCGACGGGCCCGTGACCACGTGGGCGGCCACGTCCTCGGGCAGACGCGTCCGCAGCTCCTTCCAGAAGCGATCGTCGGGCCAGGCTTCCACGCGCTCATCGAGCGGCACCTGCAGGTAGTACCGGCTGCGCGTGGTCGAGCGCTGGCTGCAAAGCGCAAAGCCGCGCGCATGGTATGCATAGATCAGCTCGTCACTGACGGGCGGCGTGTCGGAAAGCAGCCCCAGCCAGCCGAACGGATAGACGCGCTCATAGTGCGTCAGAAGATGTTCGGGAATGCTCTTGCGCGAAACGCCATGAAAGCCGTCGCATCCCGCGACGTAATCGCAGTCGACGCGCAAGGATTCGCCGTGCGTCTGGAAGCTGACGTAGGGCTTGTTGGTGTCGAGGTCATGCAGGCGCACGTCGGCGGCTTCGTACACGGTCTGGGCGCCGCTGGCCTTGCGGGCGGCCATCAGGTCCCGCGTGACTTCGGTCTGCCCGTAGACCGTCACGGTCGAGCCGCCGGTCAGCGTTTTCAGGTCGATGCGGTCGCGTCGTCCGCCATAGATGAGTTCGATCCCCTCGTGAATCAGGCCTTCCCTGTCGAGGCGCTCGCTGACGCCCGCCTCGCGCATCAGTTCGACCGTGCCCTGCTCGAGCACGCCGGCACGGATCCGGCCAAGGACGTATTCCCCGGTTTGCCGCTCGAGCACGACGTTGTCAATGCCGGCCCTGCTGAGCAGTTGGCCGAGCAGCAGGCCCGACGGCCCCGCACCGATGATGGCGACGCAAGTCTTCATCGCGATGTCTCCTTGTGTTGCCGGGGGCTTTGGGGCCCTTGTGCGGGCGCGACAAAGCCGAAGGCGGCAACGATCGGGAAACGCAGCAGCAGGATGGGCCACCGGGACGGCGAGGAGGGGCACTCGGCAAGGAAGCGCTGCACGTGGAGTGCGGCTGTTGCGGAGGTCGTGCTCATTCGCCAACCCCGGCCGGTGGCGCGGAGCCGGAGAGCGTCGCACAGGCGTGATGCCTGCGCCGTGGGGCGCCAAATCATCTTGTCTCCTTGATCCTTCGGATCTGTCGCTGTTCGTCCGCGGCGGCAGCGGATGTTCTTGTTGCGAACATCCGTACGGATAACGGATCTGCGGTGGATCGTAGGAAGAGGAGCAAAATTTCACAACGCCATATTGGGAATACCCGGTATCTCGATTTCGGATAGTGCTTCACGTAGAGGGCGGAGCCGACACCGAAGCCCTCGCAGCGAGCGGATTGCCGCGCGATGGCGCACCGGCGCGGCAGGACGCTTCAATACGTCTTGTAGGGCAGGAACTTGCCGCTCATCACAATGCGAACGCGGTCGCCTTTCGGGTCCGGCTCGCGCGTGAGATCCATGTTGAAATCGATCGCGCTCATGATGCCGTCGCCAAACTCCTCGTGGATCAGCGCCCTGAACGTGGTGCCGTACACGCTGATGAGCTCGTAGAACCGATAGATCAGCGGATCGGTCGGCACGGCCGTCGGCAGCGAGCCCTTGTACGGCGGCACCTGCAGTAGCGCGATGGCCTCTTCAGGCAGGTCCAGCGCCGCACCAATGGCGTTCGCCTGCGCTTCGGTCAGCGTCATCTGGCCGAGCAGCGCTGCCGTGCTCCACTCCTTGCTGTGGCCGATCACCTCGGCCAACTGCGCCCACGTCAGTTGCTTTTTGATCTTCTGCAGGACGATCAGGTCGGTCACATCTTCGCGTTGCATGGCGGCTCCTCGGGCGGTTCGGAAAACGGCGTGCAGCATGAGCAAGATCGATACCATGCAGAAAGCCGCGCACCCATGGCAGCGCTGGGCCTGTCGCCTGCGATTTCCGCACCGCAGCATCGCCGTCCATCGCCCTCGATGCGGTGCATGGTCCCGAACGAACTAGGGCAAACCCCGAGATTGACAGCGCTGTCAATTGTGTCCATTCTTGCGTCCGTCGGCCCGCCACACTATTCAGAAGAGAACGCCGACACCGCTGTCATGCGACATGCGGTTCCAATATCAGGAGACAGTCCATGGAGCTCGAATTCGCGCGCCGCTCGACAGCACGTCCGGCCGCACGTCAGCAGTCCCGCAGCAAACGCATCGGCATGTCGGCCATCACCGCCGCGGTGCTCGCCCTGGGCGCGGCCGGCGCGCACGCGTATGACGTCACCACCAGCCCGTATCTGACCGGCGACTGGGGCGGCCTGCGCACCCGCCTGGCCGAACAGGGCGTGACCTTCAACCTCGGCTACGGCAGTGAAATCGCGCACAACTTCAGCGGCGGCACCGAACACCTCACGCGCTACACCGACCAGTGGGTCATCGGCACCGCGATGGACCTGCAGAAGCTCGTCGGCTGGCAGGGTGCAACGTTCCAGGCGACCGTGACGGACCGCAACGGCCGCAACCTCGGCAGCGATGCGAACATCGGCAACAACATGCTGATCCAGGAAGTCTATGGCCGCGGCCAGACGTGGCACCTGACGCAGTTCTGGCTGAACCAGAAGCTGCTCAACGATCGCCTGGAGATCAAGGCCGGCCGCGTGACGGTGGGCGAAGACTTCTTCTCGTTCTCGTGCGACTTCCAGAACCTGACGTTCTGCGGCTCGCAGCCGGGCAACCTGGTGGGTGGCTACTGGGTGAACTGGCCGACCAGCCAGTGGGGCGCGCGCGCCAAGGTGCACACCTCGGCCGACACCTACGCGCAGATCGGCGTGTACCAGGTCAACCCGAACTACGTGGATGACGGCTGGGCCCGCCGCAACGGCTGGAAGCTCAACAACCCGGGCGGCACCACCGGCGCCCTGATCCCGCTGGAATTCGGCTGGATGCCCAAGATCGAGGGCCGCCCCGGCACGTACCGCGTGGGCGTCTGGTACAACACGTCCGACGGCAAGGACCTCTACGAAGACGTGAACGGCAACCCGCGCGGCATCACCGGGCTGGATGCGCGCCAGCGCAACGGCCAATACGGCGCCTACCTGAACCTGCAGCAGCAGATCACCGGCGCGCCCGATGGCCGCGGCGCCACGGTGTTCCTGAACTTCTCGCAGGCGGACCGCAACACCGCGCAGACCGATCACCAGATCTCGGTCGGCGTGCAGTACAAGGGGCCGTTTGACCGCCTGCAGGACACCATCGGCTTTGCCGTGGGCGCCACGCACAACAACGGGCGCTTCGCCGACTACGTGCACCAGGTCAATGCCCGCACCGGCGCGAATACCGTGGTGGGCGACGGCTACGAGTACGTGAGCGAGCTCTACTACAGCTGGTCGCCGGTGAAATCGGTGTACTTCCGGCCGAATCTGCAGTACATCCTGCATCCGGGCGGCACCACGCAGAACAAGAATGCGTTCGTCGTCGGCCTGAAGACGGGCGTCACCTTCTAAAGCATCGACGCAAAACAGGAGACCTTCATGATTTCCCGCGTACTGAACACCCTGGCCGCAGCGGCCATCCTCACCTTTGCCGCAACGTCGGCGCACGCCAGCAAGGAAGCGCCAGTGATCGGCTTCTCGATCGACGACCTGCGCGTGGAGCGCTGGACGCACGACCGCGATTACTTTGTCGAATCGGCCAAGAAGCTGGGCGCGACTGTCAACGTGCAGTCGGCCAACGCCAACGAAGCCAAGCAGATCGCCCAGATCGAAAACCTGATCGCGCAGAACGTCGACGTGCTCGTGATCGTGCCGTTCAACTCCAAGGTGCTGGGCAACGCCATCGCCAGCGCCAAGAAGAAGGGCATCAAGGTCGTGTCGTATGACCGCCTGATCCTGAACGCCGATGTGGACGGCTACGTCACGTTCGACAACGTGAAGGTGGGCGAGCTGCAGGCACAGGGCGTGGTCAAGCTGGCCCCGAAGGGCAACTACTTCCTGCTCGGCGGGGCCTCGACCGACAACAACGCTCGCCTGCTGCGCGAAGGCCAGATGAAGGTGCTCAAGCCGCTGGTCGACAAGGGCGACATCAAGATCGTCGGTGAGCAGTGGACGCCCGAGTGGGACCCCGCCAAGGCGCAGAACATTGTTGAGAACGCGCTGACGGCGAACAACAACAATATCCAGGGCATCGTGGCGTCGAACGACGGCACGGCCGGCGGTGCGATCCAGGCGCTGGCGCGCCAGAAGCTGGCAGGCAAGGTGCCGGTGTCCGGTCAGGACGCCGACCTGGCTGCCGTGCGCCGGGTGGCCGAGGGCACCCAGGCCATGACGGTGTACAAGCCGATCAAGCAGATCGCCGCGACCGCTGCCGAAATGGCCGTCGACTTCGTCAAGGGCACCACGCCGAAGTTCAACACCAAGCTGAACAACGGCAAGAAAGACGTCGACACCATCCTGCTGACCCCGACGCTGCTGACCAAGGACAACCTGGACGTGGTCGTCAAGGACGGCTTCTATACGCGCCAGCAGGTCTTCGGCAAGTAAGCCGTCGATGCAGTGGTCAGTCGTAGTCAGTAGGAGAACGCCATGAGCAGTAGCGGCACCCTGTTCGAGATGCGCAACATCGTGAAGTCGTTCTCCGGTGTGCGCGCGCTCGACGGCGTCAGCCTGGCAGTGAACCCGGGCGAGTGCGTCGGTTTGTGCGGGGAGAACGGCGCCGGAAAGTCGACCCTCATGAAGGTGCTGTCGGGGGTCTACCCGTACGGCACCTTCGAGGGCGAAATCCTCTGGGAGGGGCAACCACTGCACGCGCATTCCGTGCGCGACAGCGAGCGCGCCGGCATCGTAATCATCCATCAGGAGCTGATGCTGGTCCAGCAGCTCTCCGTGACGGAAAACATCTTCCTGGGCAACGAGATCACCAAGCCCGGGGGTCGCATGGACTACGACGCCATGCACGCCAAGGCCGAGGCATTGCTCGCGCGCCTGCGACTGACCGACGTGAACGTGGCCGCGCCCGTGATGAACTACGGCAGCGGCCACCAGCAGCTCTTCGAAATTGCCAAGGCGCTCGCCAAGAACGCGCGCCTGCTGATCCTGGACGAACCGACGTCGTCGCTGTCGGCCAAGGAAATCGAGGTGCTGCTGTCCATCATCGAAGACCTCAAGCGCAGCGGCGTGGCGTGTGTGTACATCTCGCACAAGCTCGACGAGGTCAAGCGCGTGTGCGACACCATCACCGTCATCCGCGACGGCAAGCACATCGGCACGCGCCCGGCCGCCGACATGCGCATCGATGACATCATCACCATGATGGTCGGCCGCGAGATGACGTCGCTGTTCCCCAAGATCGAACACACCGTGGGCGACGTGGTGATGGAAGCACGCAACGTCACCTGCTGGGACGTCACCAACCCGAACCGCAAGCGCGCGGACAACGTGAGCTTTGCCGTGCGGCGCGGCGAGATTCTCGGCATTGCCGGCCTGGTCGGCGCGGGGCGTACGGAGATGGTGTCCGCGCTGTTTGGTGCCTACCCCGGCCGCTCCACCGCCGAGATCATCATGGAGGGCAAGCCGGTCAAGGTCGGTTCGCCGGCGGAAGCGATTGCCAACGGCATCTGCCTCGTCCCGGAAGACCGCAAGCGGCACGGCATCGTGCCGCTGATGGCCGTGGGCGAGAACATCACGCTGGCCACGCTCGCGCAGTACGCACGCGGTCTGCGCGTCGACAAGGGCGCCGAGCTGACCACCGTCGATCGCGAAATCAAGCGCCTGCGCATCAAGACCGCCAGCCCGGCGCTGTCGATCGCCAGCCTGTCCGGCGGCAATCAGCAGAAGGCCGTCGTCACGAAGATGGTGCTGGCGATGCCGAAGGTGCTGATCCTGGACGAACCGACGCGCGGTGTCGACGTCGGCTCCAAGTACGACATCTACAAGATGATTGCAGACCTGGCCGCCAGCGGCGTCGCGATCATCATGGTCTCGTCCGAGATGCCGGAGATCCTGGGCATGAGCGATCGTGTCCTCGTCATGGGCGAGGGCCAGGTGCGCGGCGACTTCGTCAATCAAGGCCTGACCCAGGAGCGCATCCTGGCCGCAGCGATCCATGCAGAACCGCAGCCCCAGGCTGCCTGAACAGAGCTTCGCCATGTCGAACATCCTGCAATCCCAACTCGCCCGCCAACGCGGTAACGGCGGCCCCCGCCTCGACAGCCGCGCCATTCAGCAACTGTTCGTGCGCTACAAGGTGCTGGCCCTGCTGCTGGCCGTGGCGCTCATCTGGATCTTCTTCCAGGTCCAGACCAACGGCACGTTCCTCAAGCCCAACAGCATCTCCAACCTGTTCCTGCAGATGTCGGTGACCGGCATGCTGGCCTGCGGCATGGTGTTCGTCATCATCGCCGGGGAGATCGACCTGTCGGTCGGCTCGCTGCTCGGCCTGCTGGGCGGGCTGGTCGCCATACTGACCGTCAACCTGGGGTGGAACACGTGGCTGGCGGTCATCACCGTGCTCGTGGCCGGTGCGGCCATCGGCGTGGTCAACGGCTTCATCACGACCAAGCTGCGCGTGCCATCGTTCATTGTTGGCCTGGGCGGCATGCTGGCCTTCCGTGGCCTGCTGCAATGGAGCACCGACAGCGTGACGATCGCGCCCGTGCCCGATGACCTCGGCAACCTGGCCCAGAGCTTTGTGCCGGCATCGCTGGCGTGGTCGCTGGCCGCTCTCATCGTCGCCGGTTCGGTCTTCCTGACCGTGCGCCGCCGCCGTGACCGCGCACGCCTGTCGCTCTCGTTGCCGCCGCTGTGGGCCGACGGCCTGAAACTGCTGGCCATCGCGGCGGCATCGTTCGGCTTCGTCGCCGTGCTCAACCAGGCCAACGGCGTGCCGCTGCCGGTGTTGATCCTGCTGGTGCTGCTGGCCATCTTCTCGTACGTGGCCACGCAAACCGTGTTCGGCCGCCACGTGTATGCGGTCGGCGGCAACATGGAAGCAACGCGCCTGTCGGGCGTGAACGTGGGCCGTGTGAAGCTGTTCGTGTTCGTGCTGATGGGTCTGATGTGCGCCTTCGCCGGCATCATCACCACGGCGCGCTCGGCGGCGGGTTCGCCGTCGGCCGGCGTGGGCGGCGAGCTCGACGCCATCTCCGC
The DNA here is from genome assembly GCF_001683835.1 of Ralstonia sp. RL. Lineage (NCBI taxonomy): Bacteria > Pseudomonadati > Pseudomonadota > Betaproteobacteria > Burkholderiales > Burkholderiaceae > Ralstonia > Ralstonia sp. RL. The sequence goes on from NZ_LWRX01000133.1 coordinate 71,392, forward strand.
CTGCTTCATCGGCGGCACCTCGATGCGCGGCGGCTCGGGCACCGTGTACGGCGCGCTGATCGGCGCCCTCGTCATGGCAAGCCTCGACAACGGCATGCAGCAAATGAACGTCGACGCCTCGTGGCAGATGATCGTCAAGGGCGGCGTGCTCGTGCTCGCGGTGCTGATCGACGTGCTGTCCGGCTCCAACCGCGGCTGACAAGGCGAGCGGAACCAGCCGGGCGCAACGCAAAGCACAGAGACGGTCTGGCCGTCCCTGCCCTGGATGGCGCCTTGGGTTTCTGTAAGCGGGCATCTCCGCCCGTTTCGGAAATCCGACGACGTTCTCGCCATCCCGGGAGTGCCTTTCTTTGCTGACTTACTCTGGCAAGACAAAGAAAGTCAGCCGGCCCCGGCAGGGACGAAAGCACGGGATGGACCACCACCGTCCAACCCCCGCCCCACCCCAACACCCAACCCAACTCCAACACCGTGGCTAACTACCAACCCCCCGCTCGCGTACTGGTCACCGGCGTAGCCGGCAACCTCGGCCGCAAGGTCGTCGAGGCACTGGCCTCCGCCCCATGGTGCACCGCCATCATCGGTATCGACTGGGTCGACCAGAACGTGTCGTTCTCTGCGCAGGCCACCCAGCGCCTCCAGTGGGTCAAAGCCGACCTCACGCAGGCCGACGGCGCATGGACCGACCTGCTCGAAAACGTCGATGCCGTCATCCACCTGGCCGCCATCCATTCCACGCCAGATGCGACGTGGGAGCAGGCATTGGCCTCGTACGGCATGACGCTGAACGTGCTGCAGGCCGCCGCCACGCGCGGCGTGCGCCGCTTCGTGTTCGCCTCGTCCAACCACGCCATGGGCGCGTACAAGGATCAGCCGCTGGCGGCCACCATCGGCCCCGGCAAGCTCACCGCCGAGCTGCCGCCCGCGCCCGGCACGCGCTGGAACAACGGCACCGAAGACGTCTATTCGCTCGCCTACGGCACCTCCAAGGCGATGGGAGAACGGCTGTGCAAAGCCATCGCCGAAGTGTCTGCGGCCAACGGCGGCAAGCTGTCGATCGTGTCGCTGCGCATCGGCTGGGCCCTGCCCGACGAAAACGATCCCAACGACATCAACTATTCCGGCACCGCCGGCACGCCCGTGCCGGACGAACTGCCCGACGAAGCCAGCCGCATCGCCCTGCGCTGGTTCCGCAACATGTGGCTATCGAACGGCGACCTGCGCCGGCTGTTCCTCAGCGCCGTCACGGCAGACCCGGAAAGCTGGCCGGCACCGGCCATCGTCGTCAACGGGGTGTCGAACAACAGCGGGATGGACTGGGGGCTGGAGACCGGCCGGAAGCTGCTGGGTTATGACCCGCAGGATGACCTGTACGGGCTACTCAAACAGCCCGCGTAAGAGACGCGGCCGCCGCGTGGGTCAACGCGCCGGCGGGCAAGTCGACTCCCGAATCACGAGTTCGTACTGCAAATTTTCGTGCACCGAATGCGGTTTCAGCCCCGGTAAATGCGGGCGATGAATCGCGACGAGCTGTTCCACCGCCGCATGCGCCATCGCCTGGATCGGCTGGCGCACGGTGGTGAGGGCGGGCCACAGCTGGCGGGAGAGCGGCGTGTCGTCGTAGCCGCAGATGGACAGTTCTTCCGGCACCTTGATGCCACGCGCCTGCGCCACGCGCAGCACGCCGGCGGCCATGTCGTCGTTGCCGGCAAAGATCGCGGTCGGCCGCGGCTCGCGTGAGAGCAACCGCTCGGCGCAGGCGACGCCCGATTCAAACGAATGCTCGCCCTGCTCGACCAGGCGCTCGTCGACCTCGATGCCGGCTTGCGCCATCGCATCGCGGTAGCCGAACACGCGCTGGTATGCAGCGCCGTGGTGCGGGTCACACACCACGAAGCCGATGCGGCGGTGGCCCAGGCCGATGAGGTGCAGCGTCATGTCGCGCGCGGCGGCGCGGTCTTCGGTGTTGACGGACAGGCCCTTGTGCTGGCGATCGGCCGGTGCGAGACGTACGTAATCGATGCCGGCTTCATCCAGCGCCGCAACCAATGACGACACGTCCGACACCGGCGGCGTGAGGATGACGCCGGCCAGTGCACGCTGGCGGGCGCTCTGGATGATCTGCGCGGCGAGGCCCGGATCGCGGTAGTTGCAGGGGGTGAGCAGCAGGCTGTAGTCGAGCGCCCGGCACGCTTCGAGCGCGCCGTGCTGGATGTTGACGATGTAGTTGTCCGACGGGTTGTCGTAGACCAGCGCGATGATGTCGGCGCGCTTGCTGGCCAGTCGCCGGGCGGCGGGGTTGGGCCGGTAATCCAGCGCCTGCATCGCCTCGACTACCTTGGCGCGCGTCTTTTCGCTAATGTTGGGCTCGTGGTTCAGCACGCGCGAGACGGTCTTGATCGACACGCCCGCATGCGCGGCAACATCATCGACGGTGACGGCTCCGGCGCTGCGTTTCATGGTCTGCGATTGGGGTTCTGGAAGACGCGGCGGGCGCCACTGGTGCGCCCGTCGTGCGGTCGATTTTACCGCCAACCACCGCGCCGCGCGGGGGGAAATCCGTGCGTGTTCAGGCGCGCGCGCCCGGCCCCAACGCGGGCAGGCGCACGATGCCCTGCGCCAGGCTCACACCCAGCAATACGAGACCGCCGCCGATCCAGTGATAACTGTGCACGGTCTCGCCGAGCATGACCGCGGCCAGGCCGGCCGTGAAGACCGGCATCAGGTTCATGAGCACCGCCGTGCGCTCGCTGCCGATGCGCTTGAGGCCGAGCATCCAGAGGTACGACGCGACAATCGACGAGGCAATGCCCGCAAACACGACCAGCCCGATGCCCTTGGCCGGAATGGCCAGGCTGTGCGCCGTCATGGCCACGGGCACGAGCATTACCACGGCCATCAGCACCTGCACATACAGGTTCAGCCACTGCCCGAACGGCAGCGCCCAGCGCCGATACAGGATGTTGTACAGCGCGTAGGCCGTGGCGCCGACGAGCACCAGCACGTCGCCGTGGTTGATGCCGCCGTCGAACAGGTTGGCCGGCTCTCCGCGGCCGAGCAGATACAGCACGCCCAGCAGCGAGACAACCACCCCCGCCACCGCCTGCGCGCCCACGGGCTGACGAAACACCGCCACGTTCAGGACCAGCCCCAGCAGCGGGATCAACGCGCCGATCACGCCCATGTTGGTCGCGCTCGTGCTGTGCGCCGCGTAATACGCGAGGCACTGGTACATCACCATGCCGAGCAGCGCGAGCACGGCAAAGCGCCGCCACTGCGCCGCGATCGCCTGGCGCTGGCGCCACAACGGCCGCGCACAGAACGGCGTCAGCACGATCGCCGCCACCACCCAGCGGTACAGCGAGATGGCCGCCGGGTCGACCACACCGGCCGCGGCCTTCGACACAATCGTATTGGCAGCCCAGATCAGCACTGCCAGCAAGGGATACAGCACAGGCACGAGGGCCTCCGTGGAACAATCGAAGAAGGCAGTGTAGTGATGTCCGGTTCAGAACATATACTGCGAACCGGACAACTTCACCGCTCGAAGACGACAACCGAGCGAGCCCCATGTACACCGCCTACCGCGAAGCCGATCTGCGGGTGCCCAAGGGCGCACCGTTCTACTTCCGCTACGACCATTTCGCGCCCGAAACCGACATCGAGCCGCACACGCATCCGTGGGGCCAGATCAACCGCATCAGCCTGGGGCTCATGGAAGTGGCCGTCGATGGCCGCCGGTTGACGGCGCCGGCGGAGTACCTGATCTGGGTGCCGGCCAACCAGCCGCATTCCGCGTCGATCCGGCAGGCGACGGATTTCCTCTCGGTGTACGTGGCCGAGCCGCTCGCGCAACGGCTGCCGCCCATGGCATGCCTGATTCCGCAGACGCCGCTGGTGCGGGCACTGATCGAGGATTTCGCCACGCGCCGCATCACCGCCATGGCCGACGACTGGGACCTCCGCCAGTTCGAACTGCTCGTCCAGGCCCTCTTGCGGGCCGGCCACGCCGACAGCTACCTGCCCGACAGCACCGATCGCCAGCTCGAGCCCATCCTGCAGGCCATCCGCCTCGACCCCGCCGACAACACCACCCTCAAGCAATGGGCCGACCGCGTGCACAGTACCGAGCGCACACTCGCTCGCCGCTTCCAGGCCGAACTGGGCATGACCTTCGTGCAATGGCGCAACCGCGTACGCCTGCTGCGCGCGCTGGTGTGGCTCAGGGAAGACCGGCCGGTGCAGGAGATTGCGCTTGCGCTCGGCTACGGGGCGCCCTCTGCGTTCATTGCGATGTTCCGCAAGCAGGTCGGGTTTTCACCGCAGCGCTATCGCCGCCAGATGTGCGGCGAGAGCGAGCGCCCCGCCGCCGGTCAGGCCGCGAGGTAGGCCGGCGTTGCGCCCGAGAGCGATTGCTTCACGTTGCGGCCCACGTCATCCACGAGGACTTCGTCGCGGCCGTCGGCCAGTGCGCGCAGCACTTCGGCCACGACGTGTTCGGGCGTCGACTTCGGCGCGGCCACGCCCGCCGTCATGTCGGTATCGATGTAGGCCGGGTGCACGCCGACCACGCGTGTCCCCTGGCTGCGCAACTCGTGCCGCAAGCCGTTGGTGAGCGCCCAGGCCGCGGCCTTCGATGCGCTGTAAGCCCCGCTCGTCGGGAGCGCCACCCAGCTCAGTACCGACAGCACGTTCACAACGGCGCCTCCGCCGTTGCGCTTGAGCACCGGCGCAAACGCCTGCGTGACGGCCAGCAGGCCCCACACGTTCACGTCAAAGGTCTGGTGGATCGCGCCGATGTCAGCGGGCGCGAGCAAGGACGCGGGCTGCATGATGCCTGCGTTGTTGACGACCACGTCAACGTCCGTGAGCGCCGCTGCTGCTGCGGCGATCGACTCGGCGTCGGTCACATCGAGGCGCACGGCCTGCACGCCCGGCTGCGTGACCGTCTGCGGGTCGCGGGCGCCTGCGTAGACCTTGGCGGCGCCAGCGGCCAGCAGCGCCTGCGTGAACTGCCGCCCCAGGCCGCGATTGGCGCCCGTCACCAGAATGGTCTTGCCTTTGATATCCATATCGATCTCCATGTGTGCATATGCACAGTTTTACCGCAAAAAAATGCGCCGTTGCCTGGCGCGGGTTCAAGCCGTGGTGAGTGCAAACAGGGCCTCGCGAAGCGCCCTGGCCCGGTCAACCCCGAACTTGTCGTCAATCTCCTGCTGCGCCGCCCGCCAGTGTGCCTCGGCGGCCTTGAGCAGCGCCCTCCCCCGCGACGTCAGGTGCAAGGCCGTAGCACGTCCTGTGGACGCCGGCTTCTGCACAAGCAAGCCATCGCGCTGCATCGGTTGCAGCGCGCGCACGAGGGTGGTCCGGTCCATCACCAGGGCTTCCGCCACCGAGGCCATCGTCGGTTCACCGGCGGCGGTGGCAATGGCCACCAGCACCGAAAACTGCGATGACGTCAGCCCGACCTCGCCCAGATGGCGGTCATAAAGCTGCGTGACATAACGCGCCGCCTGGCGGATGGCGAGCGCGGTGCACTTGGGGGTTCCGGGTGGCTGCGACATGGGCTGCAGTTTATCAGTGCATATGCACATGTCAAGCGGTTTCCTGCCGCGGACGATCGATTCAATCCGGCAGCGAGAACCCGTGCGCAGCTGCCACGCGCTGCGATCACGCATCCGCTCAACTCAAAACAATTGTGAGAAACCGCGCGGCATCGCCGTTTGCGGGCCGCCGTGTCCTTTAGAATGCGCCGTGTTGCAGATTTGGAAGCCCTCACATGCGCACACCTCGGTTCGCATCTGCCCGGCTGCTGGGCAGCGCGCTCGCCCTCGGCACGTTGACACTCAGCGGCTGCAGTTCACTGATGTCGGAGGGCACCACGGCCGCCGCCGGCGTCACCGGTGCGGCCATCGCCACCAAGGTGACCGACAACGCCGCCGTTGCCACCGGCATCGGCCTGGGCGTGCAGGCCGGGGCGCGGGCGGCGCTCCAGCATACGCAGCGCGTCGTGCATGCCGAGACCCAGGACCTGATCGCACAGGTGGCCGGCAGCTTGCCGGACAACACGGTCGGCACCTGGCAGGTCAAGCACCGCATCCCGCTCGAGCCGAACGAGCAGGGGCGTGTGGTCGTCACGCGGTCGATCAGCGGGCCGCTCGTCCACTGCAAGGAAATCCTCTTCACGGTCGACACGGCCGATGGCAAGGCCACGCAGGTCGACTTCTTCATTGCCTCCATCTGCAACGACGGCAAGCAATGGAAATGGGCCACGGCGGAACCGGCCACCGCGCGCTGGGGTTCGCTGCAATGAGCGGCATGCGCTGGCTCCTGGCGGCCGGTGCCGCGTTCCTGGCCGGCTGCTCGTCGGTCGGCCCGCTCACCGGCGCTGCCGCGGGCATCGCTTCCGGCACGGTGACAGCCAACCCGGCGGTGGCCTATGGCGTGGCAGTGTCCGTCAACGCCGCCACCGATGCCTCCATCAAATATGCGACACGCAAATGGGCCGCGAGCGAGCAGGACGCGCTGGCCACCGCAGTGGGCCGCTTGAGCGACAGCACGCCGTCGCTGAACTGGTCCCTCGAACGGATGATGGGCGTGACCAAAGCGCACGGCCAGGTCGTGCTCGTGCGGACCTTCACCACGCCGCTGGCCACCTGCCGCGAAGCCATCCTCACCGTGCAGGAAGCCGGCGCGCCGAAGACCGCCCCGGGCGCCGGATACACCATCTACGCCTGCCAGAACGGCAACGCATGGCAATGGGCCAATGCGGAGCCGGCCGTACCGCGCTGGGGCAACCTCCACTGACATCCGGCTCGGCGGACGGCATCGCGCCGTCCTTACAACGAGCAGGGGTAGCGCTTGCCACTTGCAATGCGAATCATTATCATTTGCGTTCTTAATTCCATTGAAGACTGCCATGCACGGTATTGCCCTCCTGCTTGGGCTGCTGGCGGCGGGCTGCCTCTATGCGGCCGCGCCGAACCAGGTGCTGTTTGCGCCGCCAACGCGCGGGCGCGGGCGGCTGTTGTGCAGCGCCGCCGCTGCGCTGTGCGCCGTGGCCGTCGTGCTGTGGAATGACGTGCTGGGCTGGGCCGGTGCCGTTATCGCGGTGGTGCTCGTCATGACGGGCGCATTGTCGCTGTGGCCGCTGGCAGGCGCCTGGGTGCAGCGCCGGCGCGCCGGCGCCGAGCCGCAGCCATGACGGGCATGGGCACCAAGTGGCTGGCCGGGGCGGTGCTTGGCCTGCCATTGTCCATTGCGCTGTGCACGCTGGCCATCGTCTGGCTGCCGGGCGGATGGGAGAGCGGCGTCATCGGCGCGCTGCTCTTCTGCCTGCCGCTGTGGGCGGTGATCATCAGCCTGAGTGTGCTGTTTCCGACCAGCGCTCGCGCCTGGGCCGTGCTGGCTGCGGCCAACGCGGTGTCGTTCGGCGTGCTATGGCTGCCGCGCCTGATGGTGAGCTGACTCCGCGATGAAACCTGCAACCTTACGCCTGTATCAGACGCTGCATACCTGGGTCGGCCTGATGGCCGGCTGGGCACTGTTCATCGCCTTCTTTGCCGGCGCGCTGACAGTGTTCCATGAAGAACTGCACGCCTGGCAGAACCCGCTGCGGGCCAATCACGCGTCGGCAGCCATCGCACCGGCCGAGGTCGACCGCTTCGTCAACACGCTGGTGCGCACGCACCCGGCGGCGGCGGCCAGCACCTACGTCATCTTTCCCAATGAGGGCGAGCCGGACTTCTCCGCCTACTGGCAGAACAGCAAGGGCGAATGGCAGATGACCACCGGCAGCGGGCTTGCCGCGGGCAAGACGTCGCCGAAAGACCTGTCGATCGAACCGATGAAGGGCGAGCTGGCCAACTTCCTGAACCGGCTGCACTACTCGCTCGGGCTGGAAGAGCCGGGCATGTACTTCATGGGCGTGATCTCGGTGCTGTATTGCGTGGCGCTCATTTCCGGTGTGCTGCTGCATCTGCCGCGCCTGAAGAAGGATCTGCTGGCGGTGCGCCCGGGACGCAATCTCAAGCGCTTCTGGATGGACATGCACAACGTGCTGGGCCTGTTCAGCCTGCCCTTCCATCTGATCTTTGCGATCACGGCGCCGGTGCTGTGCCTGAGCATCCTGCTGATGACGGTGTTCAACACGGTCGCGCTCAACGGCAAGCTGTTCGACGCAGTGCCGCGCGTGACCACGGCAGCCGGCACGGTGACCGCCGCCCACCGCGCCGCGCCGCTGCTGCCCGCCGAGCAACTGCTGGCCCGCGCACGCGAAGCGGCCGGACCGGCCTTTACGGCAAAGTCGATCCACTATCAGCACATTGGCGACGCCAATGCCGTGGCGGAAGTGCGCGGTAGCAGCACACGCGCCGTGGGCGACTACGGCTCGGTGGCGATCCGCGCGGCGGCCGACCAGCCCGACAGCGGCAAGCTCGTCGGCAACCAGACGCCGGACGTGCGCGACACCAACCACGCCATCTACAGCCTCGTCTACGGGCTGCATTTCGGCACCTATGGCGATATCGCCCTGCGCCTGGCCTACCTCGTGATGGGCCTGGCCGGCGCGTTCGTGTTCTATTCCGGCAACCTGCTGTGGATCGAATCGCGGCGCAAGCAACGCCAGGCCGACCAGCCGCGCGTGCACCAACTGCTGGCGCGTGCGACGGTGGGCGTCTGCATCGGCTGCTGCGTGGGCGTGATGGCGACGTTTCCCGCAGCGCTGCTGTGGCCCGGGCAATCGGCTGGCGTGACGTACTACACCGTGTTCTTCGCGGCGATTACGTGGGCGATGCTGCGACCGCCCGCACGGGGCGCGGTCGAGTTGCTGGGCGCTGCCGCCGTTGCGGCGGTACTCGCCCCCATCACCAATGCCGTCGTGACCGGAGACCACCTGCTGCGCACCATCGCGCGCGGCGACTGGATGGTCGCCGGTTTCGACATCGGCGCACTGGCGCTGGCGTGCGGCTTTATCGGCCTCGCGCGTGCCACGTTGCGCCGGGGGCGCCACGGTGCGCCCGATTCCGTCTGGGCCATGCCGGCGCGTGAATCGCACGCCCACCGCAGCCTGAGGAGCGTGGCCCGAGAGCCCTGACGCCCTAAAGAAAAACCATCCATCCGCAGAGGCCTCGCGCGTGCCGCCGTCGGCATGCGCGTGGTCACGCACGTCCGTATCGACACATTGATCCCGGGGAGCTTGATCATGCGAGCCGCAGCACCACGCCATTCCACCGTCCACCTTCGTGCCACGCCGCTGGCACGGCAGCTTGCGCTGGCATTGAGCGCGATGAGCGCCGGCGCAGCGTTGGCACAACCTAGCACCGCGCAGGTCGAGCTGCCTGCCACGCAGGTGTCGGCGGGCAAATCGGTCGCGTACGGCGCCAAGCAGGCAAGTACCGGCGCGCTGGGCGACAGACCCCTGCTCGACACGCCCTTCTCCATCAACGTCGCCACGCAGGAACTCATCCAGAATCGCCAGGCGCAGACCATCGGGGAGGTGTTCAAGGGCGACCCGTCCGTCACGGCCAACAACGACGGCTACATCGGCGAAGCATCGAACATCACCATCCGCGGGCTGCAGCTCGACCTGCTGGAGGGCTACAAGATCGACGGGCTTGCCGTGCCGAACTGGGGCAGCGATTTCCCGCTCGAACACTTCGAGCGTGTCGAACTGCTCAAGGGCCTGTCCGGTTTCATGTATGGCTTTGGCACGCCGGGCGGCATTGCCAACTTCGTCACGAAGCGGCCAGCCAACACGTTTGGCGGCAGCGCCACATTCGGCTTCACCCGCGGCGGCACGCTGAAGGAATCGATAGACGTGGGCGGCCGCTTCGGGGAGGGCAAGGCGCTGGGCGCGCGTCTGGGCGTGGTGCATGAAGAAGGCGACACCTTTGTCGACGGCGGCCACATCAAGCGCGACTCCGCATCGCTCGCGCTCGATGCGCGCATCACGCCCGATCTGCAATGGTCGTTCGACGGGCTGTACATGCAGCGCAACGTACAGGGCGCGTACTACGGCATCATCCCCGGCCAGGACTTTGGCGTACCCGTGACGGAGTTCGTGCGCACGCCGCGCGCAATTGACGGCAGCCAGCGTGTGGCCTCGCGCGGGTCGTACTACGAAACCGAGATCAAGACCGTCGGCACGGAGCTGAACTGGGCCGCCACGCCCGACTGGAACGTGCGCGCCTCGTACCGCTACGCGCAGCAGAATCGCGGCAACGCCGACAGCGCGATCCAGCTCACCGACAACGCGGGCACGTTCACGGAACTGCAGTACGGCTCGTACCAGCGCTACCAGTACAGCCAGGCGCAGGTGATGGTCAACGGCCGAGTCCGCACCGGTCCGATCGAGCATGAGCTGGTGTTGGGCACGTCATGGCAGAGCCTCACGCAGGCCACCACGGGCTTCGGCGCCACGCTGCTCGGCACGGGCAACCTGTATGACACGTCGGCGTTCGTCTCTTCGGGCGCGACACCGATGCAGGTGCCATCGTCAGACGGCATGTACCGCACGTCGAAGATCAATCAGACCGCCGTGTTTGCGAGCGACACGGTCAAGTTCAACGAGCAGTGGTCGGTCCTCGGTGGCCTGCGCTACACGCGCTTCCGCCAGACCGGCTACAACGCCGACGGCACCACGTCCGCCAAGTACGATCGCGACCCGATCACGCCCACGCTGGCGGTGATGTTCAAGCCCGTGCAGCCCCTGACGCTGTACACGAGCTACGTGGAATCTCTGGAAGCCGGCAACAGCGCGCCCAACACCGCCGCCAATGCGGGCACGGTGTTCGGACCCCTCAAGAGCAAGCAGATGGAAATCGGCGCCAAGACCGAGCTGCACGACTGGACGTTCGGTGCAGCGCTGTTCCAGGTGCAGCGGGGCCTGGCCTATCTGCGCCCGGACAACGTCTACACGCAAGACGGCGAGACGCGTTATCGCGGGCTGGAACTCAGTGCGCGCGGCAGGCTGGCGCGCGACTGGACGGTGCTCGGTGGCGTGCTCTTCATGGACGCGGAGAACACCCAGGCCGATGCGTCGGTGCAGGGCAAGCGGGCCTACGGCGCGCCACGCTTCAAGGCAACGGCGTACCTCGAATACGCCGTGCCCGCGATGCCGGGGCTGGTGTTGTCTGTGGGAGGGCAGTACGTTGGCAACTCGGCGCTCGAAGCGAACAACAGCAACATCGTGCCGGGGTATCACACGTTTGATGTGGGCGCGCGTTACAGCACCAAGGTCGGCGGCAAGCCGGTGACGTTGCGCTTCAACGTCGACAACCTGACCAACGAGAGGTACTGGCTGCCGAGCTGGGGTTTCATCCTGGTGCAGGGCGCGCCGCGAACGTATCGGGCCAGTGCGACGGTGTACTTCTGAGTGCCGGAAGTTGGCTCGGGCCCGGTGAGGCGCTGGGCTGGCCGCCGAGGCATTGGGGCGCAACGCGGCTGCATGGCGCCAGGGTCAACCAAAGCCATAAAGCCGCGCCGGATTGGAAACAAATACGCGCTCCAGCCAATCGGCGCGCCCGATCCACCGCGCCATCAAGTCCACCAGGGCGGCATCATCGGGCTTGTGTGTCTTCTCGGTCGGATGCGGCCAGTCGGTGCCCCAAAGCATCCGCTCGGGCGCCATGTCGATGAACGCCTTCGCCACGGGTTCCACATCGGCATAGGCGGGCGCGCCGGTCTGCGTGTCCACGTAGGGGCCGGACAGCGTGATCCACGTGTTGCCCTTGTCGACAAGGCGCTGTGCCGTGCGCATGGCGTCCGACTGCAGGCCGCCCGGCTGGGGGATATGCGCGATGTGGTCGATGACGAGGGGGCACGGCAGCGCGCGCAGGTGAGGCTCCAGTTCCGGCAGCTTTGCGCCGGGCACGACGAGTTCGATATGCCAGCCAAGCGTGGCCACGCGCGCTGCCAGCGGGGCCAGCATGTCGACGGTGGTGGCGCCTGGGTAGCTCAGGTTGAAGCGGATCGCGCGGACGCCCGCCGCGTGCATCTGCGCAAGCTGCGCGTCGGTCACCGACGTATCGACGACCGCAACGCCCCGCGCGTTGCCGCCAAACTGCGTGAGCGCGTCGAGCAGGCAGCGGTTGTCGGTCCCGTAGGTGGAAGGCGTGACCACCACATTGCGCTGCACGCCCAGGCGGGCTTGGACGTGACGGTACTGGGCAATGCTGGCGTTGGGCGGCCGCAGCGTGGTGTGGGGCGCGCTGGGGAAGCGGTCGTCGTAGATGTGCATGTGGCAGTCCACGGCGCCGGCGGGCAGCTTGAACGACGGCGCCGCCGAGCCGCTGGACCACACCTCCTCTGCATGGCCGAACGGCGCAGCGGCGGCAGCCAGGGCACCCGCGCCGGTCGCCAGCAGGAAGTGCCTTCGATTGAACGCGGCCATGGTCAGGCGGCCTCCGTCTTGCTCAGCACCTGCGCTTGCCGCCGGTTCCGGCTCAGGAGCAGCAGCGTCGCCACGCTCACAAGCGTCAACACGGCCAGGGGCATCAGCGCGAGTGCGTAGCTGCCGGTCGCCTGCTTGACCCAGCCGTACACATTCACCATGAGGCCGCCGCCGATGAGGTTGGCAATCGCATTGATGGTGGCCAGTCCGGCTGCTGCCGCGCTGTTCGACAGCATGCCCGATGCGAGCGCCCAGAACGGTCCCTTGAACGAATACGCGCCGACGAGCACCGCGCACAGCATCACCATGGTCGGCATGAGCGAGTCGCTGAGCGACGTGCCGAACAGGCCCAGGCCGATCAGCAGCATGGGGATGGCCGTGTGCCAGCGACGTTCTTTCCGGCGATCGGAACTGCGACCCCAGAGAACCATCAGGACCGATGCCAGCGCGTACGGCACCGAGTTCAGCAGCCCGGTCTGCATGACGGTCAGCCCGAACGACTTCAGCAGTTGCGGCTGCCACACCGAGAGCGTGCTGCCGGCCGCCGACGCGCACACATCCACCAGCGCGAGGCAGAGCACGTAGCGATTGCAGAACAGCTTGACCAGCGGCATCTGCGCCACCTTCTTCGGCCCACGTGCTTCGCCGGCCAGCGTGCTCGTCAGCCACTGGCGTTCTTCGTCGGACAGCCACTTCGCTTCTTCGGGCCGGTTCGTCAGCACGCGCAGGCACGCAAAGCCGAGCAGCACGGTGGGAATCCCTTCGAGAATGAACAGCCAGTGCCAGCCACGCAACCCGGCCACGCCGTCCATCTGCAGCAACGCGGCCGAGATGGGCGAGCCGATGAAGCTCGCTGCCGGAATTGCCACCATGAAAATCGCCACGATGCGCGCGCGGTGCGTGGCCGGAATCCAGTACGACAGATACAGCAGCACGCCGGGAAAGAAACCCGCCTCGGCCGCGCCGAGCAGAAAGCGCAGCGTGTAGAACGACGCGGGGCCACTGACCAGCGCGGTTGCGGCCGAGACCAGGCCCCACGTGATCATGATCCGCGCGATCCAGATGCGCGCGCCGTAGCGCTGCAGCGCCAGGTTGCTCGGCACCTCGAAGAAGAAGTACGACACGAAGAACAGGCTGCTGCCGAACCCGAACACCCGGGCCGTGAGCCCGAGGTCATGGTTCATCTGCAGCGAGGCCATGCCCACGTTGCCGCGATCAATGAAGGCCAGCAGGTAGCAGACCATGAGGAATGGCACGAGCCGCCAGACCACCTTGCGCAGGGTCCGCTGCTCGAGATCGGTGACACCGGTACTGCCCGTCACTTGCATGTGTGTCTCCTGGCGCCGTCGTGGATTTTGCGGCGCTGTCGATATGGGGTGTTCAGAAACAAGGGTAGGTACTGCGATGGGGCCGTCAATGGGCGGCCGCTTCCCCGGCATCTGCGCCCGGGTCGCCCAGCCAGGCGATGGCCAGCGCACCGATGAGCAGCACCGCAGACACCGCCATGAGCGGCGCCGTGAAGCCGTGGGAAAACTGCTTGATCGCGCCGATCATCGACGGCCCGACAAAGCCGCCGAGATTGCCCACCGATACGATCAGCGCCAGACCGCCCGCCGCCGCACGGCCCGTCAGGAAGCTCGACGGGATGGCCCAGTACGTGGCCTGGAATGCCAGGATGCCGCTCACCGTCACGCACAGGGCGACCAGCTTCAGCGCGGGTGCGTGCAACACCGTGCTGGCTGCCAGCGCCGCCGCCGCCACGACAAGCGCGCCGGCCACGTAAGGAATGCGGTTCTGCGCGCGGTTCGCCACACGCGCCCACCACAGCATGACCACAGCGCCCATTGCGTACGGAGTCGCCGTCAGCCACCCGACCACGGTGTGCTCGACGCCGAACTGCTTGATGATCTGCGGCATCCACAGGCCCACGCCGATGGAGCCGACGATGCCGCAGAAGTTGATGAACGCCAGCACGAAGACGCGCCAGTTCGTCATCGCATCGCGCAGGGTCGCGCCATGCTTGCTGGCGATGTCGCGCTGCTCCAGCGCGAGACGGCGTGCGAGGACGGCCTTCTCATCGTCGGTGAGCCATTTCGCCTTTTCCGGCCGATCCGCCAGCACGAACAGGCACGCGATACCGAGCAGCACGGCTGGCAACCCTTCGATCAGCAGCAGCCACTGCCAGCTGCGCAGGCCATGCAGGCCGCCGAGCTGCAGCAACGCACCGGAAATCGGCGAGCCGATCATGTTGGCCACCGGAATGCCCACCAGGAACGCCGCGGTCACCTTGGCGCGCCACTTGCCCGGAAACCAGTGCGTGAAATACAGGTAAATGCCGGGCGTGAAGCCCGCCTCGGCCAGCCCCAGGAGGAAGCGCGCGGCCGCAAAGCTCTTGGGGCCGACTACAAACGCCGTCGCCATCGAGAAGATGCCCCACGTGATCATGATCCGCGCGATCCAGACGCGCGCGCCCACCTTCTGCATGATGAGGTTGCTGGGAATCTCGAACAGGAAATACCCGATGAAGAACAGCCCCGCCCCGAACCCGAACTGCTCGGCGGTCAGGCCGATGTCCTGGTTCATGGTGAGCGCCGCAAAGCCCACGTTGGTGCGATCGAGATAGCTGATCACATAGCAGGCGAAGATGAAGGGCAGGATGCGCCGAAACGCCTTGGCCAGCGTGCGCTCGCTCGCCTGGTAGTGGGCATCCGGCAGGGTGGCCGCGACATGCGCACTCGCGTCTGTTGGCGGCGTGGCTGCACTCAAGGTCTGGGATAGTTGCATGGTCTCCTCCATCGCGCCTCTGTGGGCGCTCCGGGTTGCGTATCGATGCGCTAGGCTGGAGCCCTCGCGCGGTGCGGCAGCGGGCCGGCGATGTCCATCTCGGTCATGAGCACCGTGCCGGATATCGATTCCGTCATGAACAGCGTCTTCATCCCGGGCCCGCCAAAGCACAGGTTGGTCAGCGAGGCACCTTCGGGGCTCGTCACAATCACCTCCGGCTCCGCGCGATGGTTCAGCACCCACGCGCGGCCCAGGCCGGGGTTGGCCACGAACAGCCTGCCCGACGTGTCGATCGCCAGGCCGTCCGGGCCGCTTGGGCCATACGACGAAAAGAACTGCCCCACCTTGCTGACCGAGCCGTCGGCCTGCAGCGGCACCCGCCACACGCAATTGCCGCGCGTCATGGCCACGTAGAGCACCTTCTCGTCCGGTGAGAGCACCAGCCCGTTGGGGCTGGGGCAGTTGTCCAGCAGCATGTCGAGCTTGCCCTCCGGCGAGAGCCGATAGACACGCCCCGTCGGATCGTGCAGCCCGGTCTGGCCCTGATCCGTGAAGTACAGGTTGCCACGCGAATCGAACGTGAGGTCATTCACGCCCTTGAAGCGCTCTGAGTTGCGCCGCTCCAGGTACGGCACGACTACGCCGCGCCGGATGTCGAGCAGCATCAGCCCGTTGCGGTAGTCGGTGATGAGCAGGTGCGCGTCGTCGAACCGCTTCATGCCGTTCGGCTCGCCGTCGTATTCGACGACAAGCTCCCATTCGCCCGCAGGCGAGATGCGGAAGATGCGGCCATGCGGGATGTCGGTCACGTACAGATGGCCGCGTCCTTGGCCATCGGGGCTCCACACCGGCCCTTCGAGGAAGGCGTCGGTGGGTTGGCCACCGCGGTTGGCGCGCGCCCACTCGGTCTGCACGTCGGGCCTGCGGAACGTGTCCGGCATGCGCGTAAAGACTTCCGCTTCACGCACGACAGCTGGCGAGAGCATGTACATGGCCATCACGCGGCAGTACGCGCGCGCTCCTCGATCACCGCGAGCACGTTGGCCGCCGCGCCCTTGCCCATGTTCACGTAGGCCGCATCGCTCACGCCGCCGATGTGCGGCGACAGGATGACGTTGCCGATGCCCTGGAACGGGTGCGGCGTCGTCATCGGCTCCACCTCGAAGCTGTCGAGCCCGGCCGCGCTCAGCTGGCCGCTGGCAAGTGCCTCGGCCAGCGCCGCCTCGTCGATGAGGCCGCCGCGCGCGGTGTTGACGAGAATCGCACCCGGCTTGAAGCGCTTGAGCGTGTCGCGGTTCAGCATCCTGCGGTTCTCGGCCGTCAGCGGGCAGTGCAGCGAGACCACGTCCGACTGCGCGTAGAGCGTGTCGAGGCTGACCAGCTGCACGCCGGCCGGTGCCTCCTTGGCATACGGATCGAACGCAAGCACCTTCATGCCGAACGCCAGCCCGATGGCGGCCGTGCGCCGTCCGATCGCGCCCAGGCCGACAAGGCCCAGCGTGCGGCCATCCAGCTCGACCGACTTGTGCGTCGCCTTGTCCCAATGTCCGGCGCGCATGCGCGCGTCGAGTTGCGGAACGGCCTTGGCGCACGCCAGGATGAGCGCCCACGCATGCTCGGCCACCGCCGCCGCATTGGCGCCGACCGCGGCGCGCACGGCGATGCCGCGCGCGGCAGCAGCCTCCTGGTCGATGACGTCGATGCCGCTGCCGTGCTTGGAGATGACCTGCAGGTTGCCGGCCGCATCCATGATGCGCGCATTGACCTTGCCGTAGCGCACGATGATCGCCACCGGCTTGTGCCGCCCGCACAGCGCGACGATGTCGTCTTCGGTCGGCTGCTTGCCGGCAAACACGACCTCGAAGTCGGCCAGCATGTCGAGCGCCTGCGGCGCCAGGTCGGCCGCCGTCACCAGGACGACAGGCTTGTGTACAGTCGCGCCCATCACAGTGCCTCGCCTTCGGCCAGCATGCCCACGGCGCGCAGTTCCTTCTCCAGCCAGCCTGGGCGCGTGTCGCCCTTGCGGATGGCGGCAATGCGGGCGGTTTCGGCATCGACCTTCTTCTGCGCCAGCACGAGAATGCGCTCGACATCGTCACGCGGGATGACGACCACGCCGTCCGCATCGCCGACGACGAGGTCGCCCGCATGCACGGTCGCGCCCGCCACGGATACCGGCAGGTTCACGCGCCCCGCCACGCTCTTGGTCGGGCCGCACGGGTTGAGGCCGGCAGAGAAGACCGGAAACGCGCCGGTCGCCAGCTCGTGCGAATCCCGCACCGCGCCGTCGATCACAAAGCCCGCAATGCCGGTGGCATGCGCCTGCGTGGCCATGATCTCGCCGATGAGCGCGCAGCTCTGGTCACCCTTGCCGTCCACCACGATCACGTCGCCGGGCTTGGCAACGGCCAGCGCCGCGTGGATGGCGAGGTTGTCGCCGGGCCGGACTTCCACTGTGACGGCGGGGCCGGCCAACTTCATCGTCGGCGACAGTGGCTTGACCCGGCCGTTCAGCGTGCCGCGACGGCCTGCCACGTCGGCCAGGATGGCGGCCTGAAAGCGGGCAGCCGACTCCACCAGGGCCGGAGAAACGCGCTCGATGTCGCGCACGATGGTGGAAGTGGAATGCAAAGGGGTACTCATGAAAAACCTGTCTCAGTGGATATCAGTTTTACTAAGTACAACACTGGTGTACCCAGTGAAACCACTATAACCACGACATCCCCGGCGATCCACTAGCGTTTACCCTTCCGCCACATAAAACGGCGTTGTACATAGTACAATCCTGCCGTCATTCGGTTCGGGGGGCGAGGAAATGGGGAACGACGGCGTCGCCGCAGTGGAAAAGGCGTTGGCCTTGCTGGATTGCTTCAAGCCGGGAGCGGAGTCGCTCTCACTTGCGGCACTGGCGCAAGTGTCCGGCATGCATAAGACGACGGTGTATCGGCTGATGAACTCGCTCGAGCGCATGCGCTATGTCATCCGCTCGGAGTCTGGCGCGTATTCGCTCGGGCCGCGCCTGCTGTACCTGGGCAAGCTGTATGAACAGTCGTTCCACCTGTCGTCGGTGGTGGAGCCGGTGCTGCATGCGCTGGCGGCCGCCACGCGCGAGAGCGCATCGTACTACGTGATCGACCACGGCCGGCGGCTCTGCCTGTTCCGCGCCGAGCCGTCGGAGGGCCTGCGCGAGACGCGGCTGCCCGGTACGTCGCTACCGCTGGACGACACCGCCATCAGCCACGTGCTGCGCTACTGGGGCCTGGGCGAACCGCTGTACGACACACCGCCCGCGCTGCCGCTCTTCACCTCCGGCGCGCGCGACCAGCACACGGCGGCGTTTGCGACGCCGGTGTTCGGCTCCGGCGACAGATTCATGGCAGCCCTGACGCTGTCGGGCGCGGCATCCAGGCTGGAAGCCGCGCGCGCATCGGGCGATTTCGTTGCGACGCAGTTGCAGGCGGCGTCCGAGTTGTCGCGCAAGCTCGGCGCGAGCGCGGGCTGGTGCGAACGGATTTACGGCGCCTGACGGCCCGGGTCTACGTTCGACCAGGCCGCCCCGCAGCCCGCGGCGCTCAGGCAGCGGCTCGCTGCATCGCCTCGCGCTGATCCCCGCCGAGGCTGTCGACCACATCCGCCAGCATCCGCGCCAACTCCCCCGTCATCAGGGCGAAGTCCGACGCGAAGCGTTCGTCGTCGTTCTGTGCGGTCGGGTCCGCGGCTTCCTTGATCACGTCGAGCGGCGTGACGCGCTTGATGGTCAGCGACGGCGTCAGCACGAACGAGATCTTGTTGTCCCACGTCATGCCCAGACGCGTGCATTGCTTGCCGGCTTCGATGTGCCGACGCATGTCGTCGGCCTCGAGCGCGTGGCCGACATACCGCACCGTGGCGCCGCCTTCGCAGGTCGAGCGCAATTCGGCGTCCAGATCCACGGTGAATCCGCCCGGGCCCTCGCCGGACAGCAGCCAATCGGTCATCGCAGCCACCGGTGAACGCGCCACCTGCACGGTGGTGAGCGGCAATGGGTCGATCGACTTCACGAGCAGGCTCCGGACGTCGTCCGCAACGGCCTGCGCAGCGGCATCGATGACGAGCCAGCCGTTGGCGGTGTCGATCCACACACGGGTATCCCGCCGGATGCTGAACGCGCGCGGCAGCAACTCGTCGGTCACCTGCTCCTTGAGTTCGCGCAGCTGCTTGCGGCCCGGCTTGTAGCCTTGCTGCTCCTCGATTTCAAGCGCGCGTTCCTTGGTGACCTGGTTGATGACCGAGGCGGGAAGCAGCTTCTTTTCGGCGCGGAACACGAGCAGCATCTGCCGGTTTGCCGCATACACGAGCGCGCCGTCGTCGCGCGGCGATGCCCATCCGAAGGTCTGCTTCTCGACGCTGTTGCCGGGCTGGAAGGCGTGGGGTGCCAGCCATTGTTCAAGCTGATCCGGGGCAACGGTCCAGGGGGCGGGAAGACGATGAAGCTGAAGGTTCTTGAACCACATGGGAATCCGGGCAAAGTCCGCGATTTTAAATGACCGCGGCGCTTTGCCCGGCTTTGCCGCCGTGCGGGTACCCGTCGCGCCGCGCCACGGCTGCAACGGTGCGCTTCAGCCGCCGATTTCCGCGTGGACGGCCCGCAGTGCGAGCCGATAGGTTTCGATGCCGAACCCGCAGATCCGCCCAGACTGGCAAGCGGCCCGATGCTGTCGAAGTGCTCCGCGATGGCGCTCGCCAACTCGAGCTCGAGCGCACCGGCCGCGCCCGCCCACGCAGCGCGTGCATGCGCTTGTCGGCAAGCGCAACGCAAACCCCTTGAGCGCGAAGGGCGCGGTGACCCAGTCACATCAGAGGGGGGCACTGCGCTCCTGTTGCGACGATGCCAAGCGACAGAAGGCGGCTCGCTCCTCGAAAAAAATGCCGCGCTCTCTCGAGCACGGCCTTCTTTGCGCCAGGGCCGCCGTTTCCGGCGGCTCTTCATTCTGCATCGATCAGCCTGCCTGGCGCACCGCGGGCGTTTCTTCCCCGCGCTTGCCCAGCACCAGCTGCACCACCACCGCGACGATGATGTTGAAGGCCAGCGCCGCGAGCCCCGTGTAGATGGAGAACTTGTCGCCGCCAATCACAAAGGTGTGCACGGGCTTGATGCCGTCGGAGAACGCCAACCAGCTGCCGGCGATCATGCCCGCCGCCCACCCGGTCAGCAGCGCCGGCGCACGGAAGCGGTTCGACACGTTGAACAGCCCGAACACCACCGACGGGAAGGTCTGCACGATCCACACGCCGCCCAGCAGCTGCAGGTCCAGTGCGAACTTCGTCGGCAGGAACAGGATGAACACCAGCGCGCCCGCCTTGACGATCAGCGAGATCACCTTGGCCACCTTTTCCTCGCCGGCGTGCGACAGGTCCGGCGCCACGTAGGGCTTCCAGAAGTTGCGCGTGAAGAGGTTGGCCGCGCCGATCGACATGACCGCCGCCGGCACCAGCGCACCGATGGCGATGGCCGAAAACGCAAAGCCCGTGAACCAGCTCGGGAACAGCGCGTTGAACAGCGCGGGCACCACGTCGTTGTTGTTCGTCACCTTGATGCCTGCAGCGTAGGCCATGAAGCCCAGCAGCGCGATCAGGCCCAGTAGCACCGTGTAGGCCGGCAGGAAGACGGCGTTCTTGCGGATGGTGTCTGCACTGCGCGCGGCAAAGATGCCCGTGAGCGTATGCGGATACATGAACGCGGCCAGTGCCGAGCCGATCGCCAGCGAGGCAAACGGCAGGAACTGCGCAGGCTTCAGCGTCAGCCCCGTGGCCCCGCCCTTGACGGCAAACGCGTCATGCGCCGAGGCAAACACCGCACCATAGCCGCCCAGCTTGGCCGGCACCAGCACCACGGCCACCAGCACCACGATGTAGATCATGATGTCCTTGACGAACGCGATGAGCGCCGGCGCCCGCAGGCCCGCGGAGTACGTGTACAGCGCCAGGATGATGAAGGCCGCCGCCAGCGGCAGCTCGCCCGTCAGGCCCAGCGCCTTGATCACGACCTCCATGCCGATGAGCTGCAGCGCGATGTACGGCATCGTCGCCACCACGCCGGTGAGCGCCACGGCAAACTCGAGTGCGCGCGAGCCGTAACGGCCGTACACCGCATCGGCCGCCGTCACGTGGCCATTGGCATGCGCCACCTTCCACAGCTTCGGCATGATCAGGAAGACGATCGGATACACCAGGATCGTGTACGGCAGCGCGAAGAAGCCATACGCGCCCACGGCATACACGAGCGCCGGCACGGCGATCACGGTGTAGGCGGTGTAGAAATCGCCGCCCACCAGGAACCACGTGATCCAGGTGCCGAAGTTGCGGCCGCCCAGGCCCCATTCGTCGATGTGCGCGCCCTTGTCGGATTGCCCGCGCTGCCAGCGCGAGGCGATGAAACCCAGCACCGTCACCAGCGCAAAGAAGAAGATGAAGATGCCCAGCGCAGTCCAGTTGATCTGTCCGTCCATCATTCTTCTCCCTTGCTCTGGCCGTTCTTGAAGACGATCCAGATCAGCAGCGAGGTGATCGGCACCCAGAGGAACTGATACCAGTAGAAGAACGGAAAGCCGAACAGCGTGGGCGTTTCCTGGTTGTAGAACGGCACCCACAGCAGGCCGATGAATGGCAGCGCGAGCAAGAACTTCATGGATCTGTCTCCTGATGCGGACTTCGGATGTTGTTTTGAACCGGTGAGGTGCCACGCGAAGCGCGTGACCGGACAGTCATCTGACGAAGTGCTTTCCGTCTCTGTTGTTATCGGGCGCACTGTGACCGCGCCATCCTCGGAAAACCATCCGCACCTGTACGCACCCACCACACGTAGTACTACGTAGCAAGCGTAGACTTTTCGCGTGAAATAACCAATCGCTAAGGCTGGTGCGGGTTTCCTAGGGTTTTCACGAATTCCGGCAACGCGCGCTGATGGTGGGATACGCGAGGAAACGCGGAAGCGGCGCGCAAGTGCGGCTTGCCGCCAAGCAAAGCGGGGCGGACGGTGTTGGCCGCGGGGCGTTACGGATGCCGGCCTGCGGCACAGCAGAATCCTGGCTGCTGCCGGGGGTATTAGTCAGTTTGTCTCACGAATGGCGGCCGTCCCCATGCCGCCATGCCACGGCCGCGCAAAACCAGCTGCACCGCACCGCCGCACGGCATGGCGACGCGCAAGCCCGGCACCCCGCCGCCGCTGGCGGCATACGCCGCGCCGCGCATGGACACGCCCAGCGTCGCCCCCCTCATTCGCGCCACGTTGGCAAGCGCGGACGCCGTGCCCGAGCGCTCGGGTCCGATGGCGCCCACCGCCGCGCCCCATCTGCGACCCCGTGGCACAGCCCATGCCGAGGCCGATCAGGGCTTGGCGGCAGCCAGCACCTGCGGCAGGCGCGCCAGCATCGCGTCGCGCGAGCGGATGCCGCCCGAGGTGGGCTCGATCTTGTCGTCCTGGATCAGGTTCGCAAACACGTAGGTCCGGCCTCCTTTCTTCGCCCAGCCGACAAACCAGCCATAAGCGTGGGCCTGATCCCACGTGCCGTCGGCCGAGGTATTGCCCGGCGCCGGGCCCGCCGTGCCCGTCTTGCCCTGCACGGCCCAGCCGCCGGGCACCTGCCACGTCTGCACGGTGCGGTCGACCATCTCGTACGTCTGCGCCGACACGGGCAACTGCCGGTTGACGAGCCGGCGCAGAAAGCCGACCTGCTCCTCGGGCGAGATCTTCAGCGACGAGGTGATCCACGAGCGATCCAGGCCGTTGTTCTTGCCCGGGTCGCCGCTCACATCCATGTTGCCGTAGTCGAGCTTGCGCACGTACGAGGCGAACATCTGCGCGCCCATCGCGTGGGTGATGCGCTGGGAATACCAGACCACCGAATACTTGAGCCACAGCGTCGGGTCGACAGGCTGGCGCCACGGCCGGCCGCCCCAGTCGGGGTCGCCGCGCCTGAAGTGTTCGACCGGCGTGTGCGGGTCTTTCAGGAAGCCGGCGTCGTAGCCCATGACGGCCAGCGCCAGCTTGAAGGTGGACGCCGGCGTCACGCGCTCGTTGCACTTGCCCTCCTGCAGGACGACCTTGCCCGTGGCGGCGTCGGCAACGAGCGTGCAGACAGGGTGTTCGGCATGGGCGAAGGTGGCCAGGGCGGCAAGGAAGGCGCCGGTGGTGGCGTGGCGGAGTTTCGTCATCGGGCAAACCTCGTTAATGGACTGCAATGCACTGCGCGGCAGCGTAGCAGCGAGGTGGCGGCCCGGCAGATGGCCAGCGACGTAACGGGTGTAACCGCGGCGCCGCGCGGCAATGCCGGCCTGCGCAAAAAAGGGGCTTGCAAATTCTGGAGCGGCCGGTAAAATGCGCCGCTCACCTAGCCCAGGTGGCGGAATTGGTAGACGCACTAGTTTCAGGTACTAGCGGGTAACTC